>JAKITG010000055.1 GCA_021648195.1 Flavobacteriaceae bacterium
GTTCTTTTGCACACTAACAGTGTTAAAAATACTCACTTTAGCTAAGGCTATACCTGCGTTTTTTGCCTCGTTATTGCACAAAATAACGTCGCCAATTCTGTAAACTTTATTTTGTAACAGACCCTTAATAACATTGTGCTTGCATCGAGGTGGTTTATTTCCTACTCCTAATTTCAATCTTTTTTATATTCAAACGAGTTTCAAGCCATTTTTTCATTTTCCCTTCTTGCAATTCTATCTCTTTCTTTCTAATCTTCGAATTCCACTGTAAAGTTAACACAGCCAAAGTATCAATTTTTTCAAAATTAGTTATATATTCTCTTGCAAAACCAATTTTTTTCAGATGCTCATAATTGATTTTTATTTCTTTGCTAATTTGACCAAATTGTATTTCTTGATTGTAATATCTTCTTAAATCTTTTTCCAATTCATTGATTCTAACATCTTTATCTCTTATAGTTTCATCTTTTACCGTAATCATTTTGTGACTATTTATATACATATTTTTTAAATTATCAATATCATCTCTTACTTTTGAATCATCTTGACTTTGTAAAATAGTTAATTTTGTATCTATTAAACCTAACTCCTCCATTTCATTTTTCCACCGATTTTTTTCCTTTTTGGAATAGTCATTTCCAAAAACATATAATTTTATTTCTTTAGTCTCAAAATCAATAATTTGCTTATTATCTCCAATAATATTAACCCCTTCACTCTTTAAATTATTAATAAATTTTCCCGCTTGAGTTTTAAATTTTGTTTCAATAAATAACCCATAAAACAAGTAAATACTAAAAGAGAATATTACTATAGCAACTATAGATGCAGCACTAGAAATTCTTTTTCTCTTGGCTTGGTTTATATACTTAACCATGGGAAATTTTAAATATTTAACAGTCACAAAAGCAGTTAATGCAATAAAAATAGTATTGATAGTAAATAAAAACATTGCGCCACCAAAATAATCTAATCTTCCTGTAGCCAAACCAAATCCTGCAGTACACAAAGGAGGCATTAACGCAGTAGCAATTGCAACACCTGCAACGGTATTAAATTGTTCTCGAGGGTGACTAATTGCTATTATCAATGCCAAACCACCCGATATTGCTATTAAAACATCTCTAACATCAGGTTTGGTTCTTGCCAAAATTTCGGGAGTTGCTTCATTAAAAATTGGTATACTAAAAAAGATAAATGAGGTTATTAAACTTAAAGCAACCATCACCCCTAGGTTAATCATAGACAGCCTTAATGTATCAATATCATTAATTCCGATAGAAAATCCAACACCTAAAATGGGACCCATTAAAGGTGAAATAAGCATCGCACCAATTACAACGGCAGAAGAACTTATATTTAAACCAATTGAAGCTACTAAAATTGAAAAAATTAGAATCCAAGCAGTATGTCCTCTCATAAAAATACCTTCCCTGATATTTTGAGCAGTTGATTCTTTATCGGTATCTTTTTTTATATCTAAAAGCTCGGTTAAAAAATCCTTTAAACTCTGAAAAAAACTTTTAAATTCTTTTTTTACTTCATCTTTATGCTCTTCAATTTTTTGACCTTGATCTTCTCCTATTTGTTGACCTTGTTTTTTATCATCAATATTATCTTCCATTGGTAAAGGTTTGTAGTTTTACAAGGTAAATCTAATAAAAATTAGATACAAACCTCAGTTTGCCCTAAAAATTGTTTTTAGTTTAGGCTAATTTCTATTCAATTCGAAGTCATCCTGAAGGTTTGTGATTGAATAAATAACGGGTTAATTTAATTTTTCTGTCGCTATAGCGGAAATTTGCTTAATTTCTTGTTCATCTAATTTTGGTAAAATCAAAATTGTATCTTCAGTTTCAACAATAATAAAATTATTTAAACCCTGAACTATAACTTTCTTTCCTTTTTGTGTTCTTACAATATTTCCTGTAGCGTTATTAAATACTATTTTTGCATTAACTGCTACATTATTGTTTTCATCTTTTGACAATTTATCATATAATGAACCCCATGTACCTAAATCATTCCAACCAAATTCAACGGGTAAAATATATACATTTTTAGCTCGCTCCATAATACCGTAATCAATAGAAATATTATCACATTTTCTGTAATTTTCATCTATAAAAGCAACTTCATTTGGGGTATTCCAACTCGATAATCCTTGATTAAGTACTGAATACATTTCTGGTAAACTTTCTTTAAAGGATTTTAAGATGCTTTGAACACTCCACACAAAAATACCTGCATTCCAAAGATAATCTCCTTCTTGTAAAAATTGTTTTGCTTTTTCAAGATTAGGCTTTTCTGTAAAATTTTTGACTTTTTTTATTTCTGTAGATGATAATTCATATTTTATATAACCATATCCTGTATTTGGATGGGATGGTTTGATACCCAAAGTCATTAAAATATCTTGTTTCTTACAAGCATCAAATGCTGTTTTTATATTTCTTACAAATTCGTCTTCATTTTCAATAAAATGATCTGAAGGTGCAATTACCATTACTGCATCTGAATTTAAATTGCTTATTTTCATTGCACTATACAATACGCAGGGTGCTGTATTTCTCATTGCAGGCTCTAATAATAATTGACTTTCATCAATTTCAGTTAGATGTTCTAAAACCAAATTTTTATATCTTGTATTGGTTGCAACTAAAATATTTTTTTTAGGAATTAATTTTTCTAATCGCTCAAATGTATTTTGAATTAACGATTTTCCTGTACCCAACATATCGTGAAATTGTTTCGGGTTTTCTTGTGTGCTTACTGGCCAAAATCTCGAACCTACTCCTCCTGCCATAATTACGGCATAATAATTATTTTTCATTTACTTAGTTTATTATGAATCCTTTTAACGAAAAAAAGTGTCATTTCTTATTTAAAACAATGGCTTATTCTCATCGCCTTAGATTAAATTTACCTCTGCATTTTGATGAAACAAATACTTTTTATCTGTACTTACCTCTACACATTCATATCTCGTTCTTCTTTTATTTCCTCTTACAAAAATTTTATTATTATGTTTGAACTTACTTTCTATGGGTATTTCAAATATAAAGTTCTTATCTGTTTTTTCATCATACTGTTTTAATACTAATGATAAATTCACATCGGCATCTGTACTTGCTTTCGGGTTGATTAAATATTGAGCCAAAAAGGGTGAAATTTCTTTCGGATAAATCTCTGGGTTTACAAAAGGTAACATTAAATGCTGAAAATTTATTTTCCACTCAATTCCATGTGGTTTTATTCTTTTATACTTCTTATATGTAACCAGATGTGCAATTTCATGAATTAGTGTTAATAAAAATCGATACGGATTTAAATCATTATTGATTGTGATTTGATAGCTTCCGTTTGATAGTTTTCTGAAATCACCATGCTTGGTTTTTCTATTATTTACTATTTTTAAATGACACGGATATTTTTCTAATAATTCAATTACCGAATCTACCGATTTCTCGGGAAGATATTTCTGTAAAATTTCTTTTTTCTTGTTCAATCAAATTCATTTTTGAATACACAAAAATACAAAAGTTTCGATTCAAATATGAAACTTTGGAATATTATACCTACAAGATTTCAAAAAAACCTTGTAGGAAATAAATTTAGTTATGGTGTTGAATTAGAAACCTGTAAAACTTTACCGTTGTACATTTCATTCCCCGTAAGGGAAAAATGCCCAATATAGTTTGCCATTTGTATTGCCGTTATTGGTGCTTTATAATCTGGAAATGCCTCCTGAAGCATTTCGGTTTGAACTGCACCTAAAGCTAAAACATTAAATGAAATACCGCTATCTTTATATTCTTCTGCCAATAACTCTATCAAAGTAATCACGGCTCCTTTTGAGGAACTATATGCTGAAAGTCCAGCAAATTTTAAGCTTCCCTGAATTCCTCCCATGCTACTAACCGCAACAACATGGCTTCCTTTGCTTAAAAATGGTAGCATCGCTTTGGTTAATTCTGCAACAGCAAAAACATTTACTTTATATACTTCCATAAAATCATCTATAGAAGTTTTTAAAAATGGTTTATGAATTAATTTTCCTGCATTATGAATAATAATATCTACCTTTTTCCATTGTTGAGAAACAAAATTTGTTACGCTATTTATTCCACCTTCTTGAGTAATTTCAGCTTGCAAAACGGATAACTTGGAATATTTTTTTTGTAACTCTGTAAATACTTCTGTGCTTCTAGAAATTGCTAAAATTTGATGATCTTGTTTGATAAAATACTCAACTAAGGCAAAACCGATACCTCTACTTGCACCTGTAATAATTACATTTTTCATGGTTTATATTTTAATAATTATTCTTCAAAAATAATATGCTGATAAGCACCTATATCTGGACTTGTAGTTCTTGAAACTCCTAGAATATCAAACGGAATTTGTAGTGTTGCATTTAGATTTGCTTTATTAATTGCATCAGATTCTTTACCAATAATTAATTCATTGTTATCTGTATTTTTAAAATGTGGATTGCCATTTAAAATATTATCTTGGTAATGATTACCATCTGTAAAATCAAATAAAGGATTATCAGAAAATTTATTGCTTAAATCGTCAAACGTTAATAAGTTGTTTTTAAAGTTATAATTAAAAGCTGCACCATCATCTTTTTCTAAAAGTATTTCAATATTCTGACTTCCATCAATAATGCAGTTGGTGAAATTGGCTTCTATTAAATCTCTTACTAAAACAGATTCTGATCCATTTGAATTGGTGAATTTTAAAAAATTATTGACTAAAACTGCTGGAAGTTTTCTAATACTATTATTCCTCCAATGATTTGCAAAAGTTGCGTGTGTAAAATTATAAGTACCGCCAATCATACAAGCTAGAGATGCCGTTCCATTGTTTGCTATAACCAAATTTTCTCCCAAAATATTTGCAGTTCTACCCAAAATACCGAAAGTTGATGTATTATAAATTTGTGTATTATATAATTTCAATGTGGGTTCTGTCAAACTTCCAATAGAATCCATTAAAATCCCTAAAGTATTATTTTTTATAATTGTATTTTTTAGATTGTGGTTTTTACTTCCTGCTCTTAACCATATTACACCCCATTGCCCAGGAATATTGGCATAACCTGGTTCTAATCTATCTCCTTCAAAAATTACTTCTTCGCCCAATTCACCATTTACTTTTAAACTGGCATCTTTATCAACTAATAAGCCAGAGTTTTTATGAAAATGTCCTTTTACTCCTTTTTCAATAGTTAGTGTTGCATTACTTGTTACTCCAACCTACCCATAAACAACATAAGGTTTATCATTTTCCCATATTGTATTTCCATCTAAATAGAAACCATCAACTGTTATTTCTGCATTTTTATCATCAAATCCTAATACAATTTTTTCTTTTACACCTTGTGCATCTCGTTTAGGATATAAAAAATGTGCATCTTGAACTAAGGTTATTAATTTTACATCTTGCATATTTACTCCCGTATCAAAAACTATAGAATCTGTATAAATTGGATTGACAACTTGATTAAAATCGATTGTAGCTTCAATAAAAATATAAAGACTATCTCTTGCCAAAAGATCAATATTTTCAAAGACTTTTCCTGCTATTCCATCAACATTTAATCGATAAAAAGAATTTTCTCCTCTTCCTAATTTTATATTTGGAATGGTAATATTACTGTTTGATTTATTGTAAACTTTTAAAGTGCGAGTGCTGGAACTAATATTGGTGAAAATTGTATCTAGGTAAACTGTATCTTTTGAAAAGAATAGATTACCGCTATTCAATATCGTTTGATCAAAATCATCATTACACGAATTGAAGTGAAGTAAAAAGAATGACAAAAAAACTAATAACGTTATACGTGCAAGCATTATCTTCATTTTTTAACTAACTCAATTTCAAAAACCTTATTCCATTCCTTACCTGTTACAAAAAGTCTATTATTTTCGGCATCATAAGCTATTCCATTTAACACCTTATCATTGCCTTCTTTCCCTACTTTACTTTGTAAACCTTTTAAATTTACAATTCCTTCAATAGCTCCATTTTTTGGATTCACAATTAAAATAGAGTTTTGTTGCCAAAGATTTGCATATATTTTTCCTTCAATAAATTCAAGCTCATTCAACTTCTCTGCCTTTCTACTGTTGGTATATGCTTCAATAAATGACTCTTCTTTTAACGTTTCTGGATTTAAAAACCAAATTCGTTCCGTTCCATCTGTTTTTATTAATCTTTTATTGTCGTGGGTTAAACCCCAACCCTCTTTACTTTTATTATAATTAAATGTTTTTTCTAATTCAAAGCTTTCTAAATTATATACAAATCCAACATTTCCTTGCCAAGTTAGTTGATAGATTTTATTATTAAAAATTGTCATTCCTTCTGCAAAATATTTTTTATCAATATTAATTTTTTGCAACACTTTTCCTGTTTTTAATTCAACTTTTCTTAATGTTGATTTCCCTCTCTGACCAGTGCTTTCATATAGAAACCCGTTGTGATATTCAAATCCTTGAGTAAAGGCTTTTGAATCATGCGGGTATTCGTTAATAATTTTATAGGAATAAACTATGGGAGGATTGGCTGCTAAAAAATAAATGGTATTATTTAGCTCTTTTTGCTCTCCTTGAAAATATGCGATAGCAGATATCGCTTGTTTTCCTAAAACATAATTATTGATATCAACAGATTTTGGGCTATCTAACCTTTTACCATTTAAAAAGTATTGAATTGAATCAATGGAGTTTCCGTTTTTATCGGTTACATTTATTCTTAACAATTTATTTACTTGTATCGTTTTTGGGGAATGTAATTCTAACTTATATTTAGAGCCACAAGATGTAAGTATAAAAACCAATAAAAGTGTAACTAAAGAAATTATTTTATTCATAATCAAAATTTTTATGCAAATTAACCAAATAAATGTTATGAGATTTAAAAATATTAGTTAAATTTGCACTCTCAAAATCAGCAGGTGCTGTATTGTCTTTTAAAAAAGCGAAAGTATAAAAATTAAATGAGTTTAAGATGAGAAAAGGAATACATCCAGAAAATTACAGAATGGTAGCTTTTAAAGATATGTCTAATGGTGATGTGTTTTTAACTCGCTCAACTGCAAATTCAAGAGAAACTATCGATGTTGATGGCTCTGAATACCCTTTAATAAAATTAGAGATTTCAAGAACATCGCATCCTTACTATACTGGTAAAATGAAATTGGTTGATACAGCAGGTCGTATTGACAAATTCAAATCTAAATACGCAAAATTCAAAAAATAATAAATTCTTTATTATTAATTAACGTATTTTGTGAAAAATAGAAATATTTTTAAAAATATTTCTATTTTTTTTCGTTTAAAGTTCCCATTTTCCTCCCTACAAACCATGATTCCTTTCCCTTTAAACAGGTATTTTTTGATTATTTTCTTGCAATAACCATTTATATTTATATATTTGCTAAGGATATTTCATCAAATACTGTTAAATATCTATTAAAACCTCCCCTCTAATATAATTTTATTATAAAAAAAACGTTGTAGAATCATAATAACTTTTTTTGTATGGTATAACATCAATATTATACCTACCAAATATTAAAACAATATAGACATTATGACAAATTGTGAAGTTAGTATTAGAAGTGATTTTTTTATTTCAGCTTTATTTGTTGAAAATATGATTACTACTTATTTATCAGAAAGTTTAAAAATAAATGATATTGTTAACTCTAAATTCTTAGGGAATAATAAAGGAGCGCTTACTTTTGATCAAAAAATTGAATTCTTACTCGAATCAGATAAATTTTCAGTAATCGATAATAGTAAACTTTCTGTCTTTCGTGAAATATATAAAGAGTTTTCAAATAACAAAAATGCTGAGTCTATTGAATATTGCTTCACGTCAAGTGATTGTAATGACGACTTTCTATTAATTCTTTACCCACAAAATGAGTCAATTAGTAGAGAAGAAAAACTTACAAATGCTTGTTACCAGTTGATTGATGAAACCTCTCAATTGATTTCAAATTTTACAAAAAAACCAGAAATAAAATTAAGAAGAAGAAGTATATTTACATCTATTTTAAGTAAAGTAACACCTATACTTACATTGTTGTTTATTAAATAATATCTATTCAAATAAATTTAATATTAAAAATACCAATTTTAAAATCGGTATTTTTTTTTTGCTTCCACTTATCGTTTACTTTTTTAAATATAACTTTTGTCCAATACTAATTTCATTGGAATATAAATTATTTAGTCTTTTTAGTTCTTCAACAGTAAGGTTGTTATTTCTAGCTATGGAATACAAAGTATCTCCTTTACGTACCATTATATGATTCAAATCCATATCTTTAGAAACTCTATATTGTTGCCCTTTCGATTTTAAAACTAACTTATCATAATGATATAACTTATATGCTTCAATAAAGTTAATTAATTTTGAAGGGTATTTTCTATCGGTTGCATAACCTGCTTTTTTTAATCCCTTTGCCCAAGCCTTATAATTATCTTTTTTAAAATCGAACAAAAATGTATAGCGACCTCTTTTTGTTAAGAAAAGTGAATGATCGTCAAATGAACCTTCTGGACTATTATACTTTCGAAAACACTCATGTCGCCTATCATCATCGTGGTAAATTTTTTTACCCTTCCATCCTTTATGACATTTAATTCCAAAATGATTATTTGCTTTTCGAGCCAAATCACTTCTTCCATTTCCAGACTCTAATATTCCTTGTGCTAAAGTTATACTCGCTGGAATATTATATTCCATCATCTTTTTAATTGCAATATTTTTATATTTTCCAATATACTCTATGGTGTGTGAATTCAAATTGGAGTTGTTATTTTTAAATTTTCGAAAATAAGTGTCGCTTTTAGCATAAATTTCTTTTTCTGTTGCATCTACTTTTTTCGAACCTTTATAAACTCTTTTATCATTAGAATTAATAACTCTTCTAGAGGAATTACAACTTATCAAAAAGCTTACAAATACAATTATTGATAGTACTTTTAAAATTTTCATTATTGAATAATAGGTAATTTTTTATGTTTTAATCTTTCGTTCATACCTGAAATACCTTGTAAACCTCCAGTGTGAATTGCTAAAATTTTAATTCCTTTTTTAAAACCTTCTTTTTTAATCATATCAATCAAGCCATACATCATTTTTCCTGTGTAAATAGAATCTAAAGGAATATTAACTTCTCTTTTAAAGTTATTGATAAAATTTACCAATTTCTTATCTACTTTTGCAAAACCTCCAAAATGATAATCGTTTATCAAACTCCAGTTTTTATTTTGTTTTGTATATTTTTTAATTTCTTTAGTTAAAAAATCTCCTTTCAAAGCTGGAAATCCTATAACTTTTTGATGAGCATGAATTGAATTTATAATACCCGAAATAGTTCCCCCTGTTCCAATTGCAACACAAATAATATCAAAAATTTCATCTTTTGGTTTCAAAATTTCTTCGCATCCTTTTATGGCCAAATCATTTGTTCCTCCTTCGGGAATTAAATAAAAATTGTCATATTTTTTTTTAAGTTTATTTATAAATTCTGAAGTGTTCTTTAAACGATAATCACTTCTGCTAACAAACTCAAATTGCATACCATTTTTATGAGCCATTTTTAATGTTGAATTTTGCTGGAATACACTTTTTAAATCTTTTTTTAGCTCGTCTCCTCTAATAATTCCAATTGTATTGAAACCAAATTCTTTACCCACAAAAGCAACAGCGCTTATATGATTTGAAAATGCTCCGCCAAAAGTAAGTAAAGTATTATGATTTTCTTTCTTTGCCTTAAGAATATTATATTTTAGTTTACGATATTTATTCCCAGAAATAAATGCATGTATTTGATCTTCTCTTTTCATATAAAGAGAAATTTCAAACCCATCTAATTCAGGTAAAACAATCAATTGATTATCTATATGTTGCTCAATAAAACTCATTTATAAATATTTCAAAAATGCCCAAAATCTCCTATGCTGAATATAGAGAAGGTCATGTTCATTTTGATAGGCTTCCTTTTCAAAACTTATATTGCAATAAGCTTTCATCCAATTTCTATAAATAACCAAGTGAATTAAAAATTCTATGATGTACCACATATAAAATATAATGAGTAGCATTTCCACCTGTTGTTTCAAATGAATTTTTTCATGATTTATAATGGTCTTATCATTTACTAATTTTCTATCTTTCAAGATTATAAATGGCCAAATAGTAATTGCTCTAAATTGCAAAATGAAAAAATATTTTGAAAAGATTAACATTCTCGAAAAATACAAAAAATCAATACAATAAATTATATTTGCCTAATGGATTTTACCAACAAAGAGTTATTACCCGAAGATTTTTATTATAGCAAAGAAGGATATAAAGTTTTTACAAAAAAATATCACTTAAAAAGAGGATACTGTTGTAAAAACAATTGTAAACATTGTCCGTATGATTATAATCCATTAACCGAAAACCTTAACAAATAATATTTTTGGTATAATTATTGATAAATATAGAAGAAAGCAAGTAATAAAAATAGCTATATAAACTGTAGTAATAATGAACATTACTTGAACGCTTATTTTAAATCTCACTAATTATGAACATATTTAAAACTTTATCTGTTTTATTGATTTTTATATTTTTCTCTTGTGCTTCTGTAAAAGTATCTTCTGATTATGATAAAAATGCTGATTTTTCAAATTTTAAAACATATGCTTTTTATAAAAAAGGAATTGACAAGGTTGAAATATCTGATTTAGATAAGAGACGTATTTTACGAGCAATTGAAGCTGAATTAGATGCTAAAGGGTTTGTAAAATCTGAAGATCCAGATTTTTTAATTAGTATTTTTACAAAATCAAGAGAAAAAATTGATGTTTATAATAACAATTATTATGGATGGTATCCATGGTATTACGGTTTTGGTTTTGGAGGATTTGGAATGGGCATGGGAATGGGAATGGGAAATGGTTTTGGGCATAATAATGTAATTACTTCTACCGAAGGAACTTTATTTATTGATTTGATTGATGCACGAAAAAAAGAATTGGCTTGGCAAGGAGTTGGTACTGGAATTCTATCTTCCTCTAGTGATATTCAAAAGAAAGAAGAGAATATTAAAGAATTTGTTTCAAAAATAATGATGCAATATCCACCTCAACTAAACACTTCAACCAATTAGTTCAGTACTATTTATCTAAAAACCTCTAACAAATTCACCTTTAACTTTTAAAGATTTTTTATATTATGTCAATTTTTTCTTGAACCTCTCCCCATTGTTCCATTAGTTCTTCTACCTTATCCTTTTTTGCTTGGTAATTCTTAAAAAATTCTTTATCCTCAGAAACTTTATCAAAATTATCTAAAATTTTGGCATCGTCATTAATCACTTCTTTTTCAAGTTTTGAAATTTCAACTTCAATTTTACTCAATTTATTTTGGAGTTGTTTTTTTTGTTTTGAATCTTTATGACCTTGTTTTCCTTTTAAATTCTTCTTAATTTCTGTATTATTTTTTGTCCTTTTTTCAACTTCACGCATATTATCTAAATCATGTTGCTCTAAAAAATAATTGATATCACCTAAATATTCTTTGATATTACCATCTTTAAATTCATAAACTTTTTCGGTCAATCCTTGTAAAAAATCTCTATCATGTGAAACTATAATTAGAGTTCCTTCAAAATTGTAGAGTGCATTTTTTAATACATTTTTTGATGCAATATCTAAATGATTTGTTGGCTCATCCATTACCAGAACATTAAAGGGGGACAATAACATTTTACATAATGCCAAACGATTTCTTTCTCCACCTGAAAGCACTTTCACTTTCTTATCCACATCATCTCCACGAAATAAAAATGCACCCAACATATCTCTAACTTTAATACGATTGCCATCACTTGCTGCATCTTCCATGGTTTGTAGAACCGTAATATTACTCTCTAAATACTCTGATTGATTTTGAGCAAAATATCCAATCTGTACATTATGACCTAATTTTATTTTTCCATCAAAATCAATTTCATTGACCATCATTTTAGCCAATGTAGATTTTCCTTGTCCATTTTGACCTACAAAAGCTATTTTACTATTTCTATCAATTAAAAGATCTACGTTTTCTAAAACTTGATTATCTCCATAATTTTTAGCTACATTCTCTGCCTCCAACCTTATTTTACCTGGTACGATAGACCCAGGGAAACGAATATTCCTCCCAGCAGTATCTTCCCCCTCAACTTCTATACGTTCCACCTTATTTAATTTTTTAATTAAAGATTGTGCCATAGATGCTTTATTTGCTTTGGCTC
>JAKITG010000056.1 GCA_021648195.1 Flavobacteriaceae bacterium
GCATCATACCAATTTGACTTTCCTTGATTATATTTAGTAACTTCACTTACTTTAATAATTAATAAAGTGCTGTTTTTACTTTTAGCTACTGCTTTTTCTTCGGCTACTTCTGCTATAATTGGAACTTCTATTACATAATTAGCCATTATTTTTAGTAATGATTTATATAAATCATTTTTGTAAGAAATAAATTCTAGATTCTCTTTTCTCGATTTTCCGTAATTGAAAATTCTAATATATTTTGAACTAAAACTCTTGTCGAAAACAGCGTCGGTTAAAAAAGATGCAATATTCTTTTGATCTAAATCAATATTCATTCCTATAAGTTTATCAAACTCTTTAGAAAAGGCAATGGTTTTTGTTTTTCTTTTGCTAATGGCATTTTGAATAGCTAGTGCAGTAGGGTTTTCGTTACAATTACAATCTTCAATAAATTTTTGTTTTTCCTCTACATTCGTTAACGAATAGAGTACATATTTATAATTTGCAAAATTTATGGCTTTCTCAAAACCATCTTTGGCTATTTCTGTTTGCCCATAACCAGATGCAATTATTAATAATTGAAATGATAGAAATAATTTTAGTTTATGCATTATGAAAAAAAGTTTGATTCTGTAAAAATAAGTTTTTACGATGGGTTTTAAAAATGTTCCCAGTAATTTTTAGTTTTATAAATATATAAACCTACAAAAATTAAACTCACAATAAGCTTTAAAGAAGTAGAAGCTAAAAAACCTAAGAAAGATCCAAAAGCAGCTTTTACAGCTCTTTCAATATCTTTACTATTATAGAACATTTCACCAATAAATGCTCCTAAAAATGCTCCAATAATAAAACCAAGCGGAATAGGCATAATTAAACCCACTATTAAACCAATAGTAGTTCCAATAGCTCCCCATTTGCTTCCACCAAATCTTTTTGTGCCAATGGAAGGGATGATATAATCTAACATCCAAACTACGACAGCAATTAAAAAAGTTATAATTAAAAATGGATAACTTATAGGAATAACGCTTGTTAGGTGTAATAATAAAAGCCCAATCCAACCCATAAACGGACCTGGTAAAACAGGTAAAAATGCCCCAACAACTCCTATTAAAGTAAAAATAAAGCCAGTAACAAGTAAGAATATATCCATGGGTAAAATTTTATTGCAAGATAAAAATTATTCCCCTTTTGACAGGGGTTATGGATGTATTTCTTAAAACATATTTATACACCTTTACCTTCCTTTGTTATATTTCTATTTATAAAAGACTAATTTTATAACTAAATAATTAGTTTAAACTAATTATTTAGTTATATTTGCAATATTAAACTAAAATATAAATTGAATTATGATTAAACAATTGACAAAAGTAGAGGAGCAGTTTATGCAAGTTCTATGGGTTTTGGAAGAAGCCTCGGTAAAAGAAATAATTGAAAAATTACCCGAACCAAAACCAGCCTACAATACAGTTTCAACCATTATTAGAATTTTAGAAACTAAAGAATTTGTATCGCATAAGGCTAAAGGAAGAGGGTATATTTATTATCCAATCACTAAAAAAACAGACTATACCAATCAAAGTTTGCATAAGTTGGTTAATGGTTATTTTGAAGGATCTTTTAAAAGTATGGTATCATTTTTTGTAAAAAAGAACGATATTAATTTAAAAGATTTGGAAAGTATTTTAAATGAAATCGAAAAAAATAATTCTAAAAAATAATTATTATGATAGATTATATTATTCAAGTCTTATTATTTCAAGTTGTTTTTTTAGCGATTTATGATTTTACTTTAAAGAAAGAATCCTTTTTTCAATGGAATCGAGTTTATTTGATTTTTACTTCTCTATTTGCTTATATTATTCCCGTATTAAAATTTAAAAAAGCAGAAGAAATTGTGCCACAAGGATATGTTGAAATGCTACCTGAAATCATCCTATCACCTTCTACTTATGTTGAAAAGCAATTGAATGAATCTGCTTTTTTATTTGAAGGATTATACTTGATTTTTTTTATAGGTATTGTTCTTTCAACAGCATTGTTTATCTATAAAATAAAACAACTTTTTATATTGATTTATCAAAATAGAAGAGAAGTTAATCCCAATTATAATTTAATACTTCTTGATGAAAAGCATACTGCTTTTTCATTTTTCAATTATATTTTTATAGGAAAAACAATCCAAAAAAAAGAAAAAATTATTACACATGAATTGGTACATGTAAGGCAAAAGCATAGTATTGATTTGTTGGTTTTTGAAATTCAAAAAATAGTGTTTTGGTTCAATCCGTTTAGTTATCTATTTCAGCATAGAATATCAGAAGTTCATGAATTTATTGCCGACTCTAAATCAGTAAGTAAAGAAGATAAAAGCACCTATTTTCAAGGCTTATTAGCCGAAATTTTTCAAGTAGAAAAGTTTGCTTTTATCAATTCATTTAATAAACAATCATTCATTAAAAAACGTATTATTATGTTAAATAAGAAAAATTCCAAAGAAACTTTAAAATTTAAGTATTTATTATTAATTCCGATATTGATGGGAATGATGATTTATACTTCGTGTAAAACTTATTCAGAAAAAATAATAGATGAGCCAAATGTAATAAATAAAAAAGCTTCTAAATCTGATGCTGTACCTTTTGCAATTGTAAATCAAGTTCCTGTTTTTTCTGGATGTGAAGGAACTAATGTAGAAAAGAAGAGATGTTTTATAGAGAATATTCAAAAACATGTAGGTGAAAATTATAATACGAGTATTAGTAAAAATTTAGAATTAGGAAAAAGAGAGAAAAAAATATATGTACAATTCGTAATTGATAAAACGGGTAATATTGTAAATATAAGATCTCGAGCAGCACATAAAAACTTAGAGGTCGAAGCTATAAGAGTAATTGAAAGTTTACCTCAAATGAAGCCAGGAGAACATAATGGTAAAAAAGTAGGCGTAAAATATACTTTGCCTATAACATTGAACATAGATTAGATTTTTATTCACTGGGTCAATGTTTGAAATTTACTCACCCGGTGAGTTTAAATTGAATATTTAATATGAAAAAAATTACCGTATCTTTTTTTATTATATTTTTCTTAATTTTTAAGACCGAAGCACAAACTTTGGTTTTATCTGTTGTTGATAGTTTATTACAAGTGGATAATTATCAATTGGCGTTAAAAAAACTTAAAGAAAAGAAGCCTCAAACTTTTAAAATATTAGTAAAACAAGGAGATATTTATCAAAAAACTGGAAACTATTCTAACGCAATAAACTTTTATAAAAAAGCATTAAAAAAAGAAAAATCTTACTCAATAAAGCAAGCCTTAGGTAAATCATACCTATTGCAAGGAAATGCGAATCAGGCTATTACTATTTATGAGGAAGTTTTAAAAAAAGATTCACTGAATTTATTGTTAAAGTATGAATTGGCAAAATTATATACCAAAGAATCAAGAAAAGATGATGCCATTACTCTATTTAATGAATTGATTGAAGCGGATAATGCAAACCCTAGTTATTACTATAATTTAGGAAAGATATATCAAAAGAGAAATTCTTTTTTCTTCATGAAAAGTGGTAATTATTTTTTAGATGCCTATAAGTTAGATTCTGCTCATATAAAATCAATTTATGAACTGACAAAGTTTTATAAGCAATTGCATTTTAAAGATTCTGCTACAATTTTTATCGATAAAGGATTACAAATTAATCCTAAGAGTATCAATTTTAATCAGCTAAAAGCAAAAAATTTATTTTCAAAAAAAGAATATGACAGCACTTTAGTTTATTTAAAACGCTTAGAAAATTTGAATTTTAAAGGTATGTTTACTTATAAATTTTATGGTTTAACTTATTTAAAAATGGAAGATTTTGATAATGCAGAAAAATATTTAAAAATTGCAAGAAAAATTAATTGGAAAGATGCTCGAGTTTTATATTACTTAGGGTTAGTAAACAAAGAAAAAGGAGATTTAAAAAGTGCAGAAATGAATTTTTTAATGTCAATGACAATCTTAAAACCAGATATTGATAAACAATTGTTTGAATTGGGTTTGATTTCGTTGGAGCAAAAAAATTTAAAAAAGGCAATAAAATATTTTAAAGAAGCTTACCAAAATAATTTAAAAAATCATATAGCTTTATTTCAGTTGGCTTTAGCCTCTTATGATTATTATAAAGACAAAAAAATCCCGTTAAAACATTTTGAAAAGTATATAGAAAGATTTTCATCAAAAGATAAAAAAATGTTTGATTTTGCAACCCAAAAAATCAAAGAAATAAAAAAAGAATTTTTTATTGAAGGTATTAAAATTGAATAATGTTCCTCTTTATTCATGGGGTGACTGGCAGTCACCCCGTGAATATTTGAATTACTCACCCGGTGAGTATAATTGTAACAAGTATAGTCATCGGGTGAGTTTAAATTGAATGTTTACAATTGATTTTAAACAATTGAACGGCGTATTCAAAATAATTTGTACTTTCGTTGAAAATCAAACAGTAACAATGCAACGCCTATCCATTGCAATAATTTTTGTTCTCTTATTTACTTCCTGTGATTTTTTCTCTTCAAAAAAATTGTCAGATAAAAGAGTTGCCCTCGCTAATAATGATGTTGCAATTGATTATTCATCTGTTGATACTTACCCTATGTTTATAAATTGTGAAGGATTAGACACAAAAGAAGAACAAGAGCAATGTTTTAATATTGAGTTGATTGCAAGATTGGATAGATTACTTTTAGCAGAAAAAATTAAAGCTCCTCTCATGATATATGATACAGTTTTTGTTGATTTATTGATTGAAAGAGATGGTAAAGTAATCATTGCTGGTATACAATCATCAGAATTAGTTAAAAATAAAATCCCAAATCTAGATAGTACTTTAATAGCCAGTGTAAATCAACTTCCATATCTTACTCATCCTGCTATAAAAAGAGGAATCCCTGTAAATTCTCAGTATAAATTGCCCATTTTAATTAAGGTGATAGACTAAAAAATCTAAGCTCGAACAGAGCTATTTAATTATGTTTAGAAACGAATTGCCAATTTTTTCATCAATCGTAATACTTCTACATAAAGCCAAATCAAAGTAACTAATAATCCCCAAGTTGCAACCCATTCCATATATTTTGGTGCTCGGTTTATTTTTCGTTCAATAAAACTAAAATCTAATAATAAGGCTAATGAAGCAACAGAAGCAGCAATAATATTAAAGCCAATAGCAAACCAAGAAGTTCCGTAAATAAAACTTGCAGAGATACCAAAAAAATTTAAAATCCAACTGATTAAATAAACAACCATAATTGTTATTGTTGCTGAGATAATAACACTTCTAAATTGTTTGGTGACTTTAATGATTTGGAATTGATACAACAATAACATCACAAAAAAAGTGATAACTGTAACTCCTACTGCACGCATGGGCATTCCTTCAAATTGCAATTCGGCATAAGCCGAAAAACCTCCAAGAAATAAACCTTTGGCTAATGAATATAATGGAGCTGTAATTTTTGCCCATTTGTGTTTGTAAGATGTTAAAATACTTAAAATAATAGCAGCCAATAAGCCTAAAGATGTGTACCATTTTACATTTATACCTTGATGAACTAAATCCCAAACATACCAAGTGGAAATTGCTACTAAAATCAGACAAAAAAAGGTTTTAAAAATGATTCCACTCAAGGTCATTTTTTTTGATGATGATGTATGCCCTTTCCATAAACTATTATTGAAAGCGGGATTTGAAGTTTTATGATTTAGGATAGACATACTTGTTAATAAATATATGGAATTAAGATGAAAAAAGACGTTCTTTCCAATGAAACTTAATTTTAAAAATAGACAAAAAAACGACAAAAACATTAAAAAAAGGATAAAAAACAGAAGTTATTGGGTAAAAAATGATGTTTCTTGATTGTTTTGTGAAAAATAATGTTTGACTGATAAGTGTAAAATCAACAAAAAACTTCATTAAAAGTATAATTGAAAAAAGAAGCCATGGAATAATATTTAAACTAGATAAAATAAGTAAAATAACAATTGATAAATTCATTAAAAAAACAGAAACTCCTACAAACTTTCCAAACCATTGAGTATAAGTGGTTGCTTTTGAAGCCCAGCGTAATCGTTGTGCTAGAAGTTTGTTAAAGTTGGGTTGTGGTTTTGTAATTACAAGAGCTTGTTGCGACTTTAAAAAATGAACTTTATCGGGATATTTATTGACTATCTTTTCTAATAAAAAAATATCATCTCCACTTGCTATATTATTATTATTATCAAATTTACCAACTTCTTTAAAAACATTTTTTGAATAACATAAATTTGCTCCATTACATAAAAAAGGCTTATTGATGCCAAAGCTACCAATTGTTGATCCAATCAAGCTTATAAAATCTAATAGTTGAAATTGATCTAAAAATGAATTATTTACAACATAAGTTACGGGACCGACAATCATTTTTGGTGATTTTTTTTGAATAAATTGATCTATAGTTTTTAACCATTCTGTAGGTAAAATACAATCGGCATCTGTTGTAATAATCCAATCAAATTTTGATGATTTAATTGCCGTTTCTATAGCATCTTTTTTTGGTGAATTAGATTTTTGATGATTATTAATAATAAATATTTCAAATTTTGCTTCTAACTTTTGAAGTTTTATTTTGAATTTTTCAATGATTTCTACTGAATTATCATTTGAATCATCATTGATTAAAATAATTTCAAATTTATTTTTGGGGTAATTAATTTGAGAAATGCTTTGTAGTAATTCTAGTAAATTTTCGGCTTCATTTCGAAAAGGAATTACAATAGAAAAGTTTGATTTTGGAGATAAGTTATCTGAAGTAAATAGCTTCACTTGATAAAACCCTTTTACAAAAAAAAGTATTAAAATACTATATATTATCAATATTGTAATAGAAATAACAATCATATAGAAATCCTATTTTTTTTAAGATAAACTGCTTCGGGTTTGTTAAATGTTAATACAAAATAACTTCCAATTACAGATGGCAATGCGAAATTTAATAACCACATCAATAATGTTATGGTAACGATAGTAACTTCTGAGACATCAATAAAAGAAAAAATAAAAATAGCAACCGAACCTTTAATTGCCCAATCAAATAAGGCAATACTCGGTATTGAAGAAGCAATAAAATATAGAGTAAAAATTAAAACCATCAATGTAAAATAATCTGTTTCTACACCAAAAATTCGCAATAAAAAATAAAATTGATGCGAGAAAATTAGGTATCTAATCAATGAAAATAAAAATATTTTTAAGTGTATTTTTAGATTTATTTTTTTGACAAAATTAGCGATTTTATCAAACTTCAAAAAACCAAATATTTTTAATTTTTTATTCTTATTACTTATAAAAATTAATATTAAAAATGAAAATAAATAGGCTATTTTTCTCAATCGGTATAAATTAAAATCTATATCATAAGTAGATAAAAAATAGATTAAACCTACAATTCCGAATAGTATGGTAATTGTAAGTTGATTTAAGTTTCCTATAAGATTTAAAAGCATAATTTTTCGCTTATTTTTATAGAAGTAAATAGCCTTTGCTCCATATTCTCCAATTCGATTGGGTGTAAATAATGAAGCTGTTAAAGAAGCTAAGCTTTGTTGTGTTGCTTCAAAAAAAGATATTTTTTTAATATGTCCAACAAGGGTTCTCCATTTTAAAATTTCAAAAAACCAGTTAAAAAAAGTAAGGGTTAATAAAGAAATAAGAATCCAATTATTTTGAAATAAAACAGTGTTGATTTGTTCAATAAATTTATCAAATTTTAATTGCGTATTATTGGTTAATTTGTTGTAAATAAAATAGATAGAGCCAACAACAATAGCCAATTTAACTAGA
This sequence comes from Flavobacteriaceae bacterium, assembly GCA_021648195.1. GTDB lineage: Bacteria > Bacteroidota > Bacteroidia > Flavobacteriales > Flavobacteriaceae > Lutimonas. The sequence goes on from JAKITG010000056.1 coordinate 7,865, forward strand.
AAAAATAAAAACGATTTATATTTTGCGTTTATATTGTACATTTACACAAAGAAACAAAATATTATATAAAATTGCCAATTGAAAAAATTATATTAGGTATTGACCCAGGAACTACAATTATGGGTTTTGGTTTGATTAAAGTAGTAAATAAGAACATGCAATTGATGCAAATGGACGAATTGATACTTAAAAAATACAATGACCATTACACAAAATTGAAATTAATTTTTGAAAGAACACTTCATTTAGTTGATACTTATCATCCAGATGAAGTTGCTATAGAAGCGCCTTTTTTTGGTAAAAATGTACAATCAATGTTGAAATTGGGTAGGGCACAAGGTGTGGCAATGGCGGCTTGTTTGATAAGAGAAGTGCCGATTACAGAATATTCGCCAAAAAAAATAAAAATGTCAATTACAGGTAACGGAAATGCATCAAAAGAACAGGTTGCAAAAATGTTACAAAGCACTTTACATATAAAAGAATTGCCTAAAAATTTAGATGCAACAGATGGTTTGGCAGCAGCAGTTTGTCATTTTTATAATAAAGGTCGTATTAGTGTTGGTAAATCGTATTCTGGTTGGGGTGCTTTTGTACAACAGAATGAAAAGCGAGTAAAGAAATAATGATACTTAAAAACACATTAAAAAAACCAATTTACCGAAGCAAATTAAGACAAGTTTTAGGGAAAGAATATTACATTCTTAAAAGAAAACTACACTGGTGTTTTGGAATAAATAAATATGCTTGTAGTAAAGAAACTACAAAGATAACCAACTCGGTATTTAAGCACCAATCTTTAATTTTAAGACCTTTAAAAGACTTAGAAATGTACTTGCAAGAAAATAAAAGAACCAATCTTGCCATTGCCATACAACACCTAAATGGTATAGAAATAAAACCAAACGAAGTGTTTTCTATTTGGCGCTTGGTTGGTAGACCAAGCAAACAGAAAGGATATTTAGAAGGTTTGGTTTTAAACAGTGGTAAGGTAGAAAAAGATATTGGTGGCGGTTTGTGCCAATTGGGTAATTTGTTATTTTGGATTTTTGCCCATAGTCCATTAACCATTAAAGAACGCGATCGCCATGGTTTTGATGTTTTTCCAGATGTAAAAAGAAAAGTGCCTTTTGGCGCAGGAGCAACCTTAGCCTATAACCACATTGACTTACAAGTAAAAAACGAAACAAAACAAGCCTTTGTTATAAAATTATGGTTAAACGATACACATTTGGTAGGCGAATTGTTTTCCGAAAATAAATTACAAGAAACGTACCGTATTGAAGAGCGAAATCATAAAATTGAACAGCAATTTTGGGGTGGATATTCACGACACAACCAAATAGTAAAAATTACTACCTTTGCTACTAAAAAAGAAGAAACTATATTGGTTGAAAATCATGCCATTATGATGTATGAACCTTTTTTAGAAAAATAATAATACCTTTTTGTTACTTAGTTAATAAAAACGAAATAGTACAATTTCCCTTTTTTTCCAGTATCTTTACACTCTAAAATAACTTGTAATAATGGAACAAATCACAGCCTACAAACCAAAAAATAAAGTAAGAATTGTTACCGCAGCATCTTTATTTGATGGACACGATGCTTCTATAAATATTATGCGTAGAATCATACAAGCAACAGGTGTTGAGGTGATTCATTTAGGGCACGATAGAAGCGTTGAAGAGGTAGTAAATACAGCCATTCAAGAAGATGCAAACGCCATTGCATTAACTTCATACCAAGGTGGACACAATGAGTATTTTAAGTATATGTACGATTTGTTACAAGAAAAAGGCGCACCGCAAATTAAAATTTTTGGCGGTGGAGGCGGCGTAATTTTACCTTCCGAAATTAAGGAATTGATGGATTACGGAATTACAAGAATTTATTCACCCGATGATGGTCGTGAAATGGGTTTGCAAGGTATGATTAATGACATGATTGAAAAATGTGATTTTGAAGTACTACCATTACAGCTTCCAAAAGGAAAAGACATCACCAAAAGTTTAGCAGATAAAGATGTGACAACAATTTCACGTTTAATTTCTATTGCCGAAAATAAAGCAACAGAATTTGATGAAATTTTCACAAAAGATACCAATACAAAAGTACCCGTTTTAGGAATTACAGGAACTGGTGGTGCAGGAAAATCATCATTAGTAGACGAATTAGTGCGTAGATTTTTAATTGATTTCCCTAAAAAAACATTAGCAATTGTATCGGTAGATCCATCAAAACGAAAAACTGGTGGCGCATTATTAGGTGACAGAATTAGAATGAATGCCATTAAAAATGATCGTGTTTATATGCGATCTTTAGCAACACGACAATCTAATTTAGCCTTGTCAAGACACGTAAATGATGCGATTGCTATTTTACAAAAAGCACATTACGATTTAATTATTCTAGAAACATCAGGTATTGGACAAAGCGATACCGAAATTACCGAACATTCTGATATTGCCTTATATGTAATGACTCCAGAATATGGCGCAGCTACGCAATTAGAAAAAATTGACATGTTGGATTTTGCGGACTTAATAGCTCTAAATAAATTCGATAAAAGAGGCGCATTAGATGCGTTACGCGATGTGAAAAAGCAGTACATGCGTAACAATAATTTATGGGATATCCCAATGGATGATATGCCTGTTTATGGTACAATTGCTTCACAGTTTAACGACCCAGGAATGAATAGTTTGTATAAAGCTATAATGGATAAAATATCTGCTAAATTTAATAATTCTTTAGAAAGTGACTTTGAAATTAGCTCAGAAATGAGTAAAAAACAATTCATCATTCCACCAAACAGAACACGTTATTTATCAGAAATTACCGAAACAAATAGAAATTACGATAAAACGGTATTAGAACAAAAAGAGATTGCTCAAAAATTATACGGTATTTTTCAAACAATTTGTTCCGTTATTAATACAACTTCAAACCAATCTTTCTTAATAAAAAATGGTTTAAATGAAGAAAAAATTCTTCTTTTAGATGCGAATAACAAAACGTCTAATGTAGACTTTTTACGTCTTCTTTTTAAAGAATTTGCAAGAATAAAAATGGATTTAAATCCGCATCATTGGTTAACCATCCTTAATTGGCAAGACAAAAAACAACGTTATAAAAATGACATTTACACCTTTAAAGTACGTGATAAAGAAATAAATATTAAAACGCATACCACGTCTTTATCACAATTAGAAATTCCAAAAATATCCTTACCAAAATACGAAGCTTGGGGCGATATTTTATATTGGATAATGACCGAAAATGTACCAGGTGAATTTCCATTTGCAGCAGGTATTTATCCGTTTAAACGAACTGGCGAAGATCCAACCAGAATGTTTGCTGGTGAAGGCGGACCAGAACGAACCAATAAACGATTTCATTATGTAAGTTTGGGAATGCCTGCAAAACGGTTATCAACGGCGTTTGACAGTGTAACTTTATATGGAAATGACCCTAATATTAGACCCGATATTTATGGTAAAATTGGTAATGCAGGTGTTTCTATTTGTTGTTTGGATGATTTAAAAAAATTATATTCGGGCTTTGAATTAACCAATCCAATGACTTCTGTATCCATGACTATAAATGGTCCTGCGCCAATGCTTTTGGGCTTTTTTATGAATGCAGCTATTGATCAAGAATGTGAAAAATACATCTTTGAGAATGGATTAAAAAAAGCAACGGAACAGAAAATAAACGAAATTTATGCCAAAAAAGGTGTAACAAAACCAAATTATCAAGGAAAATTACCCGAAGGAAATAACGGATTGGGTTTGTTTTTACTTGGCGTAACGGGTGATGAAGTTTTACCAAACGACATCTATACCAAAATAAAATACGATACCATTGCCAAAGTTCGTGGTACGGTTCAAGCCGATATTTTAAAAGAAGATCAAGCACAAAACACCTGTATTTTCTCTACTGAATTTGCGTTGCGATTAATGGGCGATGTACAAGAATATTTTATTGAAAATAAAATACGTAACTTTTATTCGGTTTCTATTTCTGGTTACCATATTGCTGAAGCTGGTGCAAATCCAATTTCGCAATTGGCATTTACCCTTTCCAACGGATTTACTTACGTAGAGTATTATTTATCGCGTGGTATGGATATCAATAAATTCGGTCCTAATTTATCGTTCTTTTTCTCTAACGGAATTGATCCTGAATATTCGGTAATTGGTCGTGTAGCACGAAAAATATGGGCAAAAGCCATGAAATTAAAATATGGAGCGAATGAAAGAGCTCAAATGTTAAAATACCACATACAAACTTCAGGTAGATCTTTACACGCGCAAGAAATTGATTTTAATGACATTAGAACTTCATTACAAGCTCTGTATGCTATTTATGATAATTGTAATTCGTTACACACCAACGCCTATGATGAAGCAATAACAACACCAACCGAAGAATCGGTTCGTAGAGC
>JAKITG010000214.1 GCA_021648195.1 Flavobacteriaceae bacterium
TTTTTTAACGCTCTGCCCTGTTAAAAAGCCTCATTTTAGCTATAGCTATAACTACGTTTTTTGCCTTGTTACTGCACAAAATAACATCGCCAATTCTGTACACTTTATTTTGTAACAAGCCCTAAGTATATGACAAAAATTAAACAATTATCGTTATTGAACTGATAACAAGTGATGTAAAAGAGACCCTACTAGGTTTTTAAAACCTAGTAGGTCTACTAAAAATTAGCAAGCCCTAAATAATACTGAGATTTTTTGTCATGTACTTATAAAAATGTCTTAATTTAAAGCATTAACCGTTCTAATTTTACCTGGTAAAAATTGTTTTAAGGTAGCTTCAATACCATCTTTTAAAGTTATAGTAGAAGATGGGCAACCATTACATGCTCCTTGTAAAAGGACGTTTACTTCTTTTGTTTCTTTGCTATAAGATAAAAATTGAATATTACCGCCGTCACCAGCTACAGCAGGTTTGATATATTCATCTAAAATAGCGATTATTTGCTTAGAGATTTCATCATTAGTTTGTTTAAATTCAGATTTTGATTCTAAATTTTTAATAGATTTAGGTTCATAATTTTTTGAAACGATTGGTCTGTCACTCTGTAGGTATTCTTTAATAAAATCACGAATTTCTGTATTGATTTCAAACCATTGAGTTTCTTCACTTTTCATGATAGAGATATAGTTATCTGAAATAAATATTTCTTTTACAAAAGGAAATTCAAAAAGCTCTAATGCAAGTGGAACATCATTAGCGTCATCCTTATTTAAAACCTCAATATTTTGGGAAGTGAGTAGTTTGTTGGTTACAAATTTTTGCACATTAGGGTTTGGAGTGCTTTCTGCAAATACTTCAGTAACAGAAGCTGTATTTTTAGCAGTAAATATAGAATCATTTTGACTCATAAAATCTTCAAGCATACCTTTTGTTTCTTCTTGTACTTCTTGCCATTTTACAATGTCAAATTTTTCAATGGCAATAAAATTTGCGGTAATAAATACTTTTTTTACAAATGGAAGATGAAAAAGTTGTTTTACCAAATTTGAATTATCAACATCATCAATTGAATTGTATTCAAAACTATTTTGGGTTAATATTTTATCAAAAATAAATTTTATAATAGCTGAGTTATTGGTGTTTTCAATTTTTATAGTTGACATTTTAAAGAGTTTTAATTTTGGTAAATTTACGAAAGATTTTTTTCAATATTCACCCGATGACTAATATATGTATTGGTACTCATTATTTGGATAAATAAAATAGAGGTAATGGAATCAAAATAGTTGGGATTATTCATTAATTTAGTAGAAATTTTATTAAAATAATTAAATCATGATTATTAAAGAATTAAATGGAATTAGTCCTCAATTTGGTGAAGCATGTTTTTTTGCTGAGAATTGTGTTATTATTGGTAATGTTAAAACTGGAGATCAATGTAGTTTTTGGTACAATGCTGTTATTCGTGGTGATGTACATTATATCAAAATAGGAAATAAAGTAAATGTTCAAGATGGAGCAGTAATTCATGCAACTTATAAAAAATCACCAACAAATATTGGTAATCATGTTTCTATTGGGCACAATGCTATAATTCATGGTTGTACCATTCATGATCATGTTTTGGTGGGTATGGGAGCCATAATTATGGATGATTGTATTATTGAAAGCAATAGTATCATCGCTGCTGGTGCGGTAGTAACGAAAAATACCATAGTTAAATCAGGGAGTATCTATGCGGGAACACCTGCTAAAAAAATAAAAGATATTAGTCAAGAGTTAATTTCTGGAGAAATTGATAGAATTGCTAATAATTATGTAAAGTATTCTGGGTGGTATAATACCAATTTAACATCATAATAAGACCGTTGCAATATTGAGTAAAATTAAGATTTAAAGCTTTTTTACTTCAAATTACTTCCTTCTCTAAAAATTAACTGCAATATAAAAATTATTCACCCGCTTACTATATTCGTAATAAATATAGTAAGCGGGTGAATGACTCATCATAATGTCGCATTGAGATTGTTTAATTCCTGCCTCGTCGGCAGGCGGGTTCACAATATTTTCGTTAAAATAATTGACTATAATTAAGGCTATACTGAAATATTTTGCCTCAATCTTGTAAAAA
>JAKITG010000057.1 GCA_021648195.1 Flavobacteriaceae bacterium
ACTAGGTTCTCCATTAAATCTATCCCAGAAACACGCTCTTTTAAAGGCTTGTTTAAAATTTTAGCAGCCCAAACTACTGCTTGTCCATCTGCATTGATAATGTCACTGTTATTAACGCTTTCTCTTAATTGTTGGTCTTTTTGCATTTGGACCATCTTTCCAGCATTGACAACTACGTGATGTATTTGTTGGTTTTTCTCAATGGTTTTTTTGACCATAAAGAGGGTTTCTTTCATGGTGAGGTTGTGGATGCTTGTATTGAGAAATTGTATTGTTTTCAGTTTTCTAAGTGTTAGGGATTTATTGCAAAGATATGGTTAATGTTTTGCAGAATAACATATAAATATTTACTAACTTGAATCATTTGTATTATCAATTACAATGTCTCAATAAAATGATTCTTAATATTTTTTGTATATTAGTCTTCCCGATAACAACGTTTTTTTTAAATAACTAAATTATGAAAATATTTTTCTCTACACTACTATTACTACTTGGATTCAGACTAAGCTTTATTACTGTTAGTGCTCAAACATCTTCACATACAAACATTCAAAATGAGACAGGAATAAGAAATACTCAATTAATCTTCTTATCTCATATTGTAGAAGATTATGATAATTTAGTTACTGCTAAAAAATTCTTTAAGCCTTATTTAGCTTTTATTAATCCAGATATTTCACCTATAGCGGGAAAAGATTATCTTATGGATTCATTTGTTTTTTCTGATGTTTCATTTCAAAAAAAAGATAGAGGATGGGATGGAATATATAATATGGAAGAATTAACCTATTATTTAGATAATTTTTTTCTAAGAACAAAAACACCGTTAGTTAGATCTTGGGCGACTAACACAGTTGGAAAAATTGAAAAAAAGCCCTACGCAGTTTTATCAATAAAAAATGAGCAAATACAAATCAATAATACATATAGTGTTTCATTTCAAGTAAAACCCCAAAGTACAACACAGAATACATTAAAACTACTTTATGGAGTACAATATTATGATGATAATTATAATGTAATTGATGATGATACCTTATGCAATAATGGCCTAAATTGGAGTATTGTCTATAAAATGTGTTTTAAATCAGTTCCTATAAACCAAATGAGCAATTGGAACGATGTTAATTTCAGTTTTAGTGTACCTAATAATCCTCAAATTTCATATATAAAAATACGAATAGCAAATTTTAATGGTATCCCTGCAAGTAATAACCTTAATGATTTAAAAGATATTTATATTGATAACTTTACAATGATTGATGATAATAATAATAATATGATAGATCCTGCAGATGAGAATTTTAATATCAACAAAACTACAACTACTTGGGAATATGAAAGAAGATACCCATCTAATAAACTTTTTCTTTTTGAAGACAGAACACCTTTATTAGATGAAATTTGGAGCGCTAAAAGTGATATTAATTTTAACCCAAACGCAGTTAATACAACAAAGGTGTTTTTTTTATTACCAACAATAAATACTAGTTGGGATGCTACTAATGGTTGGCAAACGTATTATAATACACAAGAGAAAATAAACGAAATAAAAAATATAATTACTGATTATATAGACAATATAGATGCCCTCTTTACAAATTGGAAAAAAAAATATAAAAACCCTCCTACAATTGAAATTGGAGGGCTTTATTTTATTGATGAGGATTTAAGATCTATAGAAAAAATAGATTTAATTAACCCTATATTAGAACACACAAAAACTGAATTAAACAAAAAAGGCTGGAAATTAACGGGGTCACCATTTTTTCCTAAAAAAACATCCTCATCTCCTTATTATTGCGAAACGAGTAGTTCATACCAAGACGATGTAATTAATAATCTTTTTGATGTATGTTGGCAACAGTCTGGTGCTTTTTTTATAACAAATACTGTAATTAAAATAATCGACACTACTGGTGCGTTAAAAGACACTACTGTTACGTTAAACGCAGATCGTGATTTATTAAAAGATACTCATCTTAACTTATTAAAAATTAAAAAAATGGGAGTTAATATGGAAAGTCGACTCCTCAATTATAAATTTGATTATGAAGGCTATCCAGATGAAATCTATAATCGTGTTCAAGATTACTTTGACTATGGTTATAAATTTGGTTATATAAATTATCCGAAATTACATTATGACACTAGAGGAGGACAGTATATAAGTTCTCAATCCAACAACCCTATCGAAAAAATAGATTATAAAAACCTTTATCAATTTGCTAGAAATGCAAGAAAAGGGGTAGTCATTAATAATAGATTTGAGCATCAAATAGATAATGGTGGTTTATATAACTGGATTGGGGATTATCAAATAAAAGAAAATACTTTTTCAACTACCTCAAATAGAGATGTTGAATTTACAACTACAAATTCTAATCCAAAAATAAACTCTATAGACATTCCTGTTATCGGAAATGAAAAGGTTTATATATCTTTTAATCTAAAGGAAAATTACAATGACAATCAATCATGGAGTGCAATGATTGGAGTAAATTTTTACGACAACAATGGTAATGAAATTACTACTGTAAATATAACAGGAAATAATAGTAATTTATACGGCTACCATCCCATACATAATGCATATTTTTTAGGTTTTGATACAACTACAAATTATCAATATGAGAATATTTATTTTACACCTCCTAGTAATGCTGTTAAAATTACATTTTTTCTTTTAAAATCTAGAGAGGCAAATATTAATTGGAAAAATTTAAAAATACATAAAGAATCTATAGATAATAATCCTGATATATTTTACATGAATGCCGGAAGCCCTCTGTTGATTAAAGAGGAAAAAATAAAAAATGGTTTAAAAAATTTAAAATTAGACTATTATAATTATGTCGTATCTGAAGAAAATATTTCAATAGAAAAAAACAGACCTTATGTTTTATCATTATCCACAAAAGAAATACTTCCTCTAAAAAATATAAACAAAACCGATAAGGCTTTGATTGGCATACAGGCTTTCGACAAAAATGGTGTATTAATTCCTGGAGCTATTGGTGGTTTAGATTGTTGTAGTCCAATAAATAATATGTCTTGGACTTATATTACAAATGTGCAACAAGACTGGACAACTTTCACAACAAACCCTATTACCTTTAATAACAATGTTGCTAGTATTAAAATTTATCTTTATAACTGGTTTTACGATAATACTATTTTAATGGATAATCTAAGTTTTGAATATTATGAGGATGATTATTCACCAACTATATTTCCTCTTAAAAATAAGTTATTTAAGGAAAAATGGAATGAAGCATTCCCAGCTACTACAGAACATCTTGAACCAACATACTATAATGATTTAATAGATGTCGAAAATTTATCGAATATGACTTTCTCAGCAATGTTTAAGGCTAAAGAAGGTGTTGATGTAGGTACAACAAACCGCCTATTAATGATTGAATATTTAGATGACAATTACAACATTTTAACTAGCGATGATTTATCAGCTAATGAAACTGGTCTTAGCTACTCAAATTATTATAAATATTGGTATGCAGACTATTTTAATGAAATTAACACCTATAATTGTGATAATGTAAATAGTGATGGGATCTGGTTTATAAATCAATGGAAGAAACTAGAAAGATCTTTTTCTATACCAAATTCTGTTAAATGGATTAGATTATCAATTCAACACCTTAGTTATAATGGCGAAACAAGAATGTTGAACCCTGTTCTTATTGGCAGTAGTATTTCGGGGGTTAAAAACAATGAAAGTACAGGTAATGTTTTGTTTTTGGAGGAAACAAAAGTTAGTAATAAAATTGTTGCTATTTATCCGAACCCGACAAGTAAAACCATTAATATTGATTTTCTTGAATTTAAGAAGGAAAATAAATCACAATTTTCTATATACGATCTTACTGGAAAATTAATAAAAGAAGGAAACTTAGGTTCTCAAAAAAACAGTATTGATGTATTAAGTTTAGCTTCTGGTATTTATTTTGTTAATATTAGTATAAATGGCAATTTTGTTCTCGGGAAATTTATAAAAGAATAAAAACAGTCTTACGGGTTATTATTTCTAAAAGTTTATAGGTTTCTTTCATTAAGCTCTTCTTGTGAAAATAATATTCTTTCTTTTAAAATTAATAGGTAAATTGGAATGGTGGAATAAAAAAAGAAATTACCTGCTAATGTTGAAATTAATATTATTAAAAATAAAAACACCTTAATTGTAAAGTTTTTTTTAAAAGTAAAATAGGATTTATAATAAATATATAAATACCACAGACCGCCTATTAATCCGAAAAAATAAAACAAGTCGATTAAACTCATTTCAGTTCGTGTTTCTATATCATTTACACCGCCAAATAAATAATTTGGAAAAGTCCAATTTTGTTTAATAAACGGTAATGTATCATTAATAAACAATTCATTTCTATAAGAAAGAATTGAACTTAACAAACCATGACTTTCTCTAATTTTAGAAAACATCCCGATTTTATAAAAAACAATATAAAACAAAAAGCTCCCTCCTAAAAAGCAAACATACAACAAAGGGTGTCTGTAACTTGGTTTGATGTTTTTATAAGCGAAAAAAAATGAAATAAAAAAAAATGAAATATATAAAGATTTAGTACCTATTAATAACGTAGAAATTAATATAAAAAGAAACTTTTTGTCTTTAGTTAAAATTTTTTGTTGGTTTTTTGTTAAAAAATAGAAAAATGAAATAATATAAACGTATGTTGATGTTGCTGATGTTAATAAAAGACCATTATACCCAAACCGATCCCCATCATAAGTTTGAAACATTTCTATATTGAAAATAAAGCCTAGAATTATTAATATACTATTAGCTATAATTAATTTTTCAAAAACATTAAACAAAAAGGTTCTATTATTAGTGATTTTATCAGAAAAAATATAAAGTATAATGGGAAATAAATACTTTCCTAAAGTGACAATAGAATTATATGTATATCCTTGTGGAAGGAAAAAATTGCCTATTATATAAATAAAAACTGGTATTACAATAACCGCTAATGATTTTCGTGGAGATTTTTTTAAAATAAAAATGGAAAAAAAGATAATACAAATAAGTTTCGTCGCTCTTGAAAGTAATGAGTATTCTCCAGTAAATAATTCACTTATTTTACTAAAAGCCTCAGTCAAATAAAAAACAACTAAAAGCGTCCCTAGAATATAGGGCGAAATTTTTATTAAGAAACTCTTTATATTTTGCATTAACTTAAGTAATACTTTTACTATTTAATGTTTGGTATGTTTCAAATATTAATAACGTTACAATAAAAGTGTAAAACGTAACTCCTTTTTGTAATCCAAAAACAGATTCGGTAAAACAAACAAACATCACAGATAATAATACAAACAATAATAATCCTCTCTTATATTTTATAGCAATAAATAACGGGAAAATAAAAATGCACAATAAAACAATCCCTCCTCCTATTAATCCATTTCTAGCAATACTGTCTAAATATTGATTATGGGAATTATACCTATATTTATACCCCATAACAAATCTCATTTTTTTATACTCTATTGCCAAATCATCTTTTAAATCTCCAGTGCCAACTCCAAATAAAATGTTTTTTTTAATTAGTTTTAACGAAGCTTCTATTTTACCAAATCTAGACGATATGCTTTGGTAATTGTTTTTATCAAAACTTAATTTCTTAACTGATGTTAATTGTGAAAATTTTTCGTTTAATGATGGTGTTTTAATAATAACTACACTTGTTAAAAATAATATTATTGCTACTAAAAAAAAATTAATAATTGGTTTTTTAATGTAACTTAATGTAACTATTATTAGGGAGAAAAAACCTAAAATAAAAATAATTCTTGAAGATGTTATTATAGCTGAAAAAATAAAAAATAAATAAAATAAAATAAATTTTTTATTTTTACTGTTCCTATATATAAAGAAACAGACCCACGCAGCTACAATATTATAAAGTCCTAAATAAGTGCTATGATAGATTAATTCAGTTATTATAATTGATAGTTTTTCTCCTAAATTAAAATAATAAATAAATAAATAAATTAAATAAATATTTAAAATAAATATTGAGGTTAAAAAAACTTTCAATAAACTATCTGTTTTAATATAAGTGTTTTTGTTATTACTAAAAAAAATTATTGGAAATGCAATTAAACTTAAGTTTCTTGAAATAAATTTAACTCCATAATCTAAATTATCTGAATTTATTAGCCCAAAAATGTATATAAGAATTGGTATTGCTAAAATAAAAAGCTGATAATTCCCTGCTTTTTTTAACATTACTAAATTTAGTATAGAGCTTATTAATAATATTACTATTATTATACTACTGTAATTTAACTTAACAGGGAAAACTGTTGTTATTACAAAAATATGTAATAATAAACTAATTATTTTTTGTATGGAAGCTTTTAAATTCATATGCAAATATTAACAATATTGTTAATACAAAGGAAAAGTTAACTATAATGTTATCAAAAACAAGCGGCACTAATAATATAATAATAAGATTTACATTTTTCTTTAGCATAAGGAAAATATTTTTCAAAAAATTAAAAAACATTAATAACCCTATCAATCCAAATTCAAAAAATACTTTGATAAAATCATTATGAGGATCTTTTGTCATAAATTGATATGGCATATTTCCTTTTGTTAAAGAATCTATCCCTTTTCCAAAAAGAATTGTACTTAAAGATTCTTCAAAAAAAACAAAAACTATTTTAGTCCAATAAATAATTCTCCAAATTAGTGAGCCATATCCACCAGCCCTATAATCTTTAACCCGAGGTAAAATAAATTTTTTATCTAAATATTGTAACGTATCTATTTGACTTAAAAGTTTGTCGGAATATATTAAGAATAAAGGAAAAGTTAACAACAAAGTAATTGTTATTGCTATTTTCTTTTTAAAACTTACCTTATTTGTTAAAATAAAATTATACCCAGCTAATAAAAAAAGAATAATAAATGCTCCAGAAGTTTTAGTCAACAATAATGTAAACAATAAAACCCCTAAACATAACATCCGAAATGTTTTTTGAAATGGTCTGTAGGCTATTAAAAAATATATGCAGATTACTTGTATATAGGCTAAATGATTTGCGTGAGAAAAAATTCCTTGGCACCTTCCTAGGGTTTTATATTGATATATAGCTAATGGAGTTAGGATAAATAATAGTATTGATAAATATTTGAAGTATTTTTCAATAGATTTTTTGTCAAAGCCGATAACCATAATAGCAAAAGAAGAGTACACTATGTACCTAAAAGTGCCTTTAATTGAAAAAAAAGGAAGGTCTTTATTTATTATAACTTGAAGAATCAAGAAAATAATAACTACTAGAGGTAAGGAAACAAAGATTTTTGAATAGTTATTAAGTGGAATTTTTAATTTTCTATTAAATAAAAAAAACGCCGAAATTGCGGGTATAATAAAATATAATGCCTGATGATACTGAGCCGATATGAGTAATAGTAATATAAGAAATAGTGCATTCAATATACTCTGCTTTTTATTTATTAAAAGAATTAATTAGATAGAATTTATAATACCTACGTACTTCTTTTATAGGTATTCTTTGTTTTTGCAAGAAATAATCATTAAAATAGCCTCTTAAATAATCAATTCCTATTTTAAATTTTCTTTTTACTATTATAAAATCAAACGATTTTATAATAGCAAAAAAAGGTGTATGTCCTCTATAGTAAGCACGTCTGCCAAAATTTTTGTAGTCTTGCATCCTATCATTAACTTCTCGTGTTATGACTATTGCATCTTTTCTGGTTTTTGTTTGCCATCCTCTAATTTGTGCTAATGCTACAGTAATAGTATCTGGAGAAGGAATAATTGGAAAACCCGTTTGGTCTAAACACTCTCTTCTCCAAAGTCTAAAACCTCCTCTTACCCAGTTTTTATTTGCAATATGAGCTTTCCCTTCTGGTGTGTACGCTACACCACTAGCTATTCCTATCTTTTTGTTTTCTTCTAGAAATGAAACTATTTTTTCAAAATAAGTTTCTTCAGGAAAACAATCGCTATCTAAAATACCAATATAATCATATTCTTTGTAACCCTGTGTACTCTTAAGGTAATTAAGTGCTTCGGATACAACAGCTGCATATTTGAGTTCCAAATCATATGTTTTATCTTCAAAAGTTAAATGTATTATTTTAACGTTCTCAACATTCTTTATTTTTTTTAAATTTTGTAAAAATTCTTTACTACCGTCAATACTATCATTTTCAACAATTACAATTTGTTTTATTTTATATGTTTGTCTTGAAAGAGAATTAATAAACCTTTCTATATTAGGCATCTCGTCTTTTAATGGCGTCATTATGGCTATATTCTTCATTCCTAATCAATCATTATTTGTTTTTAAATTATTTAGCTTAAAAAAGGAAGTTCCTGTTCCTTGTTGTTTATTATAAGAAGTCTTTACAGTATCTATAGTGTTTTTATGGTTAAAGTTTATTTTAGCAATTATAAAATAATAACCATTTATATTGACTATAGAGTCTAAATTATAGTTAACAAGGTATGTGTCTTCTTTTAACTCTACGACAAATTTCTTTTTGATTAAATATTGCTTAGAAACTCTTTCTTTTAGTTGAAAAATTATTGTTTTCTCATTTTTTTTCTTATCTCTAATAACCCCAACTTTTTTTATAAAAATACTATCATCAATCAATTTATTTATCTTAACAGTATTATTAAGGTATTTTAAGCCTAACTCCAAATGTAAATCAACCTTTGTTTTGGGTTTACAGGATAATAATACAGCTATAAACAAACCAAATACTATTATGTAAAGTATCTTAAATAAGGTATTTTTGTTTATTCTAACCACTCTTTTATTTGTTTTCTTTTTAAATTTTCATAAAGATCATTTATTTCTTCAAAATAGACACTTTTTAAAAACTCAGTATCCTCTAATGGTAAAACTTGTTTCTCTAATGCGTTTTCTAAAATACCATTACTAATTATTTTTTTTAATTTGTAGGGTAAAATATTTTTGATGCTTGTTAGTTTTTTTGATGTTGTATTGAGTTTCCATAAAAACCCGTAAAGGTTTTTTTTGGGTAATCCCGAAGGGTTATATTTTCTAGTAAAATCATTTTCTATTTCCTCAATACAAAGAAAATTACAAAGCTGCTTAATTACACTTTCTGTATCAATCTTTAAGTCATCAAACAAAAATATTTTTACGTTATCAAAATTTTCTTGATAGGCTTTTATTTGTTGGGTATAATTACCAAACCCCACATAGTCATAAAAAATATTCCAATTTGTTTTTTTTCTCATTGAAATGGTTTCTTTTTTTATTGCTGTTAAAAAATCAACTGTTTCATTAAAATTCTTTTTAAAATGCCAATATTGAGACCAAGCTCTTTCAATAGGGTTTCTTAATATAATAATTATTTTTACTTGCCTTGCTTTATTTCCATATAGTTCATACATGTTTTTAATTACCGTTTCATACATATATAGGTATGATTGGGAAGCTTCTCCTAAAAGCTGATTTTCACTAGCTTTTTCAAAAAGTTTTGAATACTTCGAAATGTCTGAAATTACTGTAGGCAATTTTTCTGGACTTGTAAAGCTTGGAGGAGAGTTATAAAACGAAAAAAAATGTGGCTCCTTTTCTTTAGAAAAAAAAATTTGTTCGCTTTTTCCTATATGATGAAATAACGAGGTTGTGCCGCTTTTTGCAGCACCAACAATCAAAAAGTCAGGTAATAAAACCTCTTTATTATTATGTATCTTCATTAATTAAATTTTCTGAAATAACTAAATATATTCAACTTTTTCTTTAAATAGTATGCTCCATATATATTCCAAAATGAAATACTTACAATTGTTGCTATTGCGGCACCAATAATACCATATATTGGAATAAGAATTATATTTATAAGTATATTTATAAGTAAGGCAAATAACGTTATATTTCGAAATATTTTTTGATTTCCTGTCATAAGTAATATAATACCTACCGACCCCGATAAAGCACTGATAATTTGACCTATACATAATAAAAATAATGTAACCTTCCCTTCTAAAAAAGCTTCTCCAAAAAGACCTAAAAGAAAACTATTAAAAATTATTATAACTCCAACAATTACAAATGTTATATAAGTATTTATTCGAGTAGCAAAATCTATTAGCTTTTGTGCGTCATAATGATTATTCTCATTGTAATATTTGGCTATTTTAGGGGCTAGAATAGAATTTACAGCTTGAAGAGACAAAACTGAAAGCATAGCAAGTTTTTGAGAAACGCTATAAATTGCAACAACACCTTCCGTTTCATAAACACCAATAAAAAAAACATCTAATCCTCCTAACAATACTAAAATTAAAGCTGAAATCATAATGGGAAAAGATTCTTTTAAAAAAATAAATGAACTTTTATTGGTTTCAAAAGTTATATTTTTAATGCTTCTAAAAGTTTTAATTAAGGCTAAGATTGCTAAAAATAATACCCCATAAAAATGAGAAATAATAATATTTAAGGGGTTGTCTCTCCAAAAAAACAATGTAAGGGTAAGAAGTAAAGAGGATAATAAAAACCTGCCTGGATTATCAAAAAAAGCAAACCAATTATTGTTTTGTAAGGCTCTTTGCAACCCTCCACAAATTATAACAATATTCCAAAGAGGGATAGAAGCTATAGTCCAAATAAAATATGGAAACAAACTGGGTTTTTTAAAAACATCTATTATTATTAAATCTCTAAATAGATACAAGAATAATGACAACAAAAGCGAAACAAGAAATGAAATTACCAATACCCTAAAGAAGACACCCGTGTTTTCAAAGGGTTTGTTTTCCTTTGAAAAATATTTTACTAAATAAACATCTATCCCTAATCTTCCTAAAACTCCTGTAAATAAGAAAACCGTAAAGCATAGTGCGATAACTCCCCATACGTTAGCTCCATAATAATTAGTAATAAAAAGAGTGAAAAAATATCCAAAAAGAAGCCCTCCTCCTCTAAAAAGCAAAAAATATATACTTTTTTTTAGAAGCTCTTGTTTTTCTATGTTTTTTGTGATTTTATTTATCAAACCATTTTTGTTTATCCTTAAATCCGCAAGACTTTTCTTTTAAAACTTAAACAAACCACTGTGCATAATAGTTACGCACATAGTTTGTCAAGTAAATATTTTCACTTATTTTAGTGCTGAACAAAACATTTACAATCGTGAAAATACAAAAATATTCAAACACCGTAAGTCCATGTGCAGGAATTTCTTTTGTTAACCATTGTTTTGACAAGATAGGCTTAAGTCAATTAATTGATACTGAGCTTGGTAATAGAGTGAAGTATGCGGGTTATTCTTACAGTGATATTATCAGGAACCTATCGAATGTTTTTTTAAGCGGAGGTGATGCTATTGAAGATGTTAGTTCTCATCTAGGTGTTCATTTAAAAGAGATACCAAACAACAAAGTACCAAGTCCAGACACCATACTTAGAGGCTTAAATGAATTGACAACTCAAAACACCATTCACAAATCAAAAGCAGGTATTTCGTGTAATTTCAACATCAATAATAACCTTAACTCTCTCAATATAAAATCATTACTTCTAACCAAACAGTTAGAACCAAATAAAAGTTATGATTTTGATTATGATAATCAAATTACAGCAAACAAAAAATATGATGCAAAACGAACTTACAAAAAGAATAAGGGTTATTTCCCTGGCGTAGCAACTATAGGCAATAACATTGTTTATATTGAAAATCGTGACGGTAATGCCAATGTAAAATTTAAACAGGCTGAGACTTTAAAAAATGCTTATAATTTTATGACTATCGGATTCGTTACATATAATTCACTTGGACTATATAATTGATAACGTGATGATTATGTTTTACCAAAAACGAATAAACTACCTCGACCCAAGGGTACGAGGTATTAAATAGAAATTTTCTTTTTATTTCGAGGCAAGCCTCGGGGAATTAACCCAAAAAAGGATTAAATTATAATCCGTTAAAAATGTGACAAAACCAACCCTGAAAATTGTCTTGCAAAAGGCACTACATCGCAAATCACTTTTATACAGCTAGTTACAAAATATTATTTTGTGCAATCAATCCGATA
>JAKITG010000058.1 GCA_021648195.1 Flavobacteriaceae bacterium
TCGAAGTAAAAAAGCTTTAAACCTTAATTTTGCAACAATCTTAAATTATCTTAACTATAGAAAATTTCTAAATTATTCTTGTTTTACAAAATTTTTTACCAACTATTTTTGAGCAATAAGTTATAAACAGGCATAGTCAGAAATGCTAACACCTGTATAAAATATTTATCAAGAATAAGACAAGCCTATAGAATTGTTATTCAATTGGCTAATCGAAAAATATGATATTCAAGAAGCCAGTGAAATCTACTCAACTAAAGGGTTACTTATACATGTCTATGAAAATATTAGACATAGCTTTTATTAGTTTATAATAGTGACGATTAATACCCTGGATTTTGTGTTAAATTAGGGTTTAATGTTATATCTGCAATTGGAATAGGAGCTATATATTTATCTTTTGTAATAACATTTCCAAATCCAACTTCATCAGGATTTCTATTTTCTGACACCTCTTCAACCATTTCATTTCTAATTAAATCAAACCAACGGTGAATATATTCTGCGGTAAATTCCCATCCTCTTTCTGCAATTACTGCTTTATGAAATTCTTCAGATGAAAGCCCTACAATTGGCGCTAATTCTGCTCTAGCTCGTACTTCATTTATAGCGTCATAAGCACCAGTACTCGGGTTACCACTAGCTTTATTACTTGCTTCAGCATATATTAAAAGTATATCTGCATACCTGCTAATGTAAACATCTTGATTTGTATTATCCCATATTGACCCTAAATTAGGTCCATATTTTGCAATTAACGGTCTGCCAGAAGCTAAGTCTTGCCAAGGTGTACCATTAACATTATCATAATAGGTAGCATCTTTACGAGGCCCAGCAGGAAAATCATTAAAGAAATTAATTTCAACAAGTATATCTTCAAAACCACCACCATTTTCGGCAGCTGCAAATCCAACTTTGTAGAAATTAGTTTTAGCACCAGCTGCCCATGCACCAGGTACATTTGCACATGGATCGCACATTCTTATAACAAAAATACCTTCATTTAAGTTGCCATTTTGTTCTACCCAAAGGTCACTAAAATTAGGTTCTAAAGAAAAATTACCACTGTCCATTACTTCTTTTGCTTTATCAGCTGCAAGTTGAAATTTTGAATTATCCTTTAAAGGCCAACCTGCATTTGTTAAAGCTACCCTTGCCAATAGTGCTTTTGCCGCCATTTTAGAAGGCTTTCCTATTGTTGATCCATCTGTCCATTCATTTGGTAAATAAGCTTCTGCAAATGCTAAATCTTGATAAATAAGATCGTATACCTCTTGAACAGAATTTCTAGTTTCTTTACCTGTAGTTTCACCAGTGATTAAAGGTAAATCACCCCATATACGCACAAGGTCAAAATAAGTCAATGCTCTAATAAAATAAGCCATTGCTGCAACAGGCTTTACTTCAGTTTCTATTACTTCATCAGTATCTACTATATTTTGCCACCCATTAATAGTGGCATTTGCAGCTAAAATAGCTTTCCAGAGTGGATCCCATTTTCTATTTGCCATCCAAACATTTCCGGCACTTGCATTAAACCCATCAAACTCTCTAAAAGGCTGCTTGTTAGAAGCTTTATGCGTAGTTAAATCGTCAGATCCCATTTGTGTAAGAAAAGTTTGTGGTGTAACTATAGCAGCATGATATTTACTAAAAGCTGCAGAAACACCTGCTTCTACATCTGTTGCAGATGAAAAGAAATTATCTGGTACTAACAAACTTGGTGGGTTTTCTTCTAAATCAGAACACGAAATTACGAAAGTAAATAAGAATATGACTGTCGCAAAAAATACTTTATGCAGTTTACTTAATATGTTTATATTTTTCATTGTAATTAAATTTAAGTTATTAAAAAGTAACATTTAAACCAATAAGAACTGACTTAGCAGTTGGATACGCTCCAAAATCTATACTTTGATTTATAGAACTATTTCCAGTATTAGATACTTCAGGGTCAAATCCTGAATAATTAGTAAGGGTTAATAAGTTTAATCCACTTATATACACTCTAAAACTTTCAAATAATTTAGATCTTTTTATTAAAGATTCAGGTAAATTATATCCCAAGCTAATATTTTTTAATCGTACAAAACTACCATCTTCAACATATCTGCTCGATTGTATTTGATTGACTGAAGTTGAACTATAACCAGGTACATTTGTATTCTCGTTTTGAGGTGTCCATCTATTTCTAATGTCAACGGTAGTTGCATTTCTTGCATCTCCTGAACCTCCAAAAGTATAACCTCTACCCAAGTTCCAAATTTCATTTCCATGTACACCTTGAAAGAAAATATTAAGATCAAAATTCATAAAAATAAACGTATTGTTTAAGCCCCAAATCAAATCTGCTTGACCGTTACCCATAACACCTAAGTCATTTGAATTGATTGCGCCATCACCATCAAGATCTTTATATTTAGCATCTCCTGGTATATTACCATAGACTGCAGCTTCTGCAGCTTCATTGCTTTTCCAAACACCATCATAAAGATAACCATAAAAATTACCTGTTCTTTCTCCAACCTCTAAAATTACTGCAGGTGCAACTGCTTGCCCCAATCCAAACTCAGTACCAATAAAGTATTCAGTCTCTCCTCCTAGGTCAGTAACAATAGTTTCGTTTATAGCCATATTAAAATTGGCATCCCATTTAAATTTATCTCCATCAACGACACTCGCTGAAACAGCAAATTCAAATCCAGTATTTTCAATAGAGCCAATATTAGCTGTTAATTTTAAACCTCCTCTATAAGGTGCAATTGGTACTCGCATTAAAATACCATCTGTTAACTTTTTATAATAGTCTAATACAACACTAAATCTACCATTCAAAAATGTTGCATCTATACCTATATTAAATTGTGCTGTTGTTTCCCATCTTAAATCGTCATTTTGTAATCGTACCGGACTCGCTCCAATAACAGCTGTCGCATCATCAAAAGGATAATTTTGGGTAGGCCCTATTTCAAATGCAGCGAACGATTGGTATGGTTCAATACCCTGATTACCTGTCAAACCATAACTAGTTCTAAGTTTCAATTCATCAAAAACATTAGAGTTTTGCATAAAATCTTCTTGAGAAATACGCCATGCAATAGCACCTGATGGAAAAATACTATATTCATTTCCTTTAGCTAATATAGATGAACCATCACTTCTTACAGTACCGGTTACAATATACTTATCTTTAAAAGTATAATTTACTCTTCCCATTAAAGATTCAAGAGTTCTTTCCCAAGCATAAGAGCCAGCTATAATAGAATTAGCTGTACCAATATTATTATACGTTGTTAATGGATAAGCTATATCATCACCATTAATATTACTCTGACTCCATTTACTCTTTTGTAATTCATGAATAGCATCAATTTTAAATCTATGATCATTAATTTCTTTTTCGTAAGTAAGTCTTGATATTACTTGGTTCAACCTGAAATCTCCGTTAAATAAATACGCTGAATTAACTCGATTTAACTCAGCATTAAATGTTTTACCTACTTGTAAAGCCGAAATATTACCAACTGATACATTTAATTTCAATCCTTCAATTATTTCATAATCAATGTAGGCATTGAATACAACTTTTGAATTTTCACTATCTGTATTAAACTCTAATTGTTGCGCAACAGGGTTTATACCAAGTGTTCCTACATTTTTAATTGAGCCTAAATTGTAAAAGCCCTCATCGTTATAAATTGGCATGGTAGGGTCAAATGCCAAAGCACCATAAACAGGTGAACTAAGGGAAGATCTGGACTGATTGTTTCTACCCTGCGTTCTAATAACATTCAGGTTTAATCCCATTTTTACTTTATCACTCACTTGAGAATTAACATTGGCTCTTGCATTATATCTTTTAAAACCAGTATTAATGATTATACCTTCTTGGTTTGCATGATTCATTGAAAAATAGTAATCCGTTTTGTTCAATTTTCCACCAACCGATAATTGGTAATTTTGCGTTGGTGCAGATCGAAATAACTCATCTTGCCAGTCAGTTCCTCCTGATTGTTGTAAGGCAGCAATTTCGGCAGGTGAATATATGTCACCATCACCACCTATAGCTAGATCTTGCGCATTAGCTTCAGTTGCAAATTCATAAGCGGGTAATAAGTCTATTCTTTTACTTACACTTTGCATACCGTAAAAAGTATTAAAGCTTACCGTTGGCTTACTTGATTTACCTGTTTTTGTTGTAATCAAAATTACTCCGTTAGCACCACGAGAACCAAAAATTGCAGTAGAGGAAGCGTCTTTAAGCACCTCAATAGAAGCTATTTCGGCAGGATCTACATCTCTAAATGCTCCTCCAACTATTCCATCAATCACAACCAAAGGATCACTACTACCTAAAATTGAATTAGCTCCTCTAATTAAAATCTTTGAGCGTCCGCCAGGCGCTCCATTTGTAGATCCAACAAAAACCCCAGCAGCTCTACCTTGTAATGCATCTGTTGCATTAACCATGGGCTGCGATTTAAAATCGTTAGAAGTTACGGAAGATACTGCCCCAGTCATGTCTTTCTTTTTTTGTGTACCATAACCAATTACGATAACTTCATCTAAACTGTCTTCACTTTCCGCTAATATCACATTAATAGTATTGGAATCTCCAACTGTAATAGATTGTGTTTGCATTCCTATAAAAGAAAATACTAGTACAGCCCCTTTGTTAGCAACAATACTATATTTACCATCAAAATCTGTAACAGCACCAATTGATGCTCCTTGAGTGATAACATTCACACCTGGAAGATATCCATTTGCATCTGAAACTGTACCCGTAATCGTATTTTGTACTTTAATCACATGGTTAACTGTTTTATTTTTTTTAGATTTATTAGAAATTGGTTTTTCTTCTTGTAAACTAAGTACTATTTGTTTATCAACAATTTTGTAAATTACAGGTGTATTTGAAAATAATTGACTAAGAATTACTTCAACTACTTGTTGATTTACGCTTATAGAAACTACACGCTGAAGGTCAATTTCATTAGTAGCATGTAGAATTTTAAACTCTGAACTGTTTTTAATTTCATCAAAAATTCTCTCTACAGTTACATCTTTTAAGTCTAAAGTAAATTTAGTGTTCTGAGAATACGTATTTGCTTCTATATTGAGCAAACTTAAAAAGACTAATAGAATAGTTAGTCTCATCTTTAAATTAAATTTTAGAATAGACTTTACGGATAAATTTAAATTATTTATCATATTTTTGTAATAATTTTAAAGGTTAGTAAAATTTTTAAAATGATTAATCCGCAGGGAATGTTCGTATCATTTCCTGCTTTTGTTTCTTAATCGTTGTACGTCATAGGCATTAATTGTTAGTTATTTGAGTTAATATTAATTTGATTGTTATTTATTTCATACTTAAATACTCTATAATTACTAAAAGATTTTAATACTTGATCAATTGTTTCGGTATCAAAACTACCTGTAAAATGAACAGTATTAAGCTCTATATAGTTATTGGTAATTATAACATTATAATGTCTTTCTAGTTTTCTAATAATATCTGAAAATGGTAAATCGTTAAAAACCAATTCTCCTTTAATCCAAGAAGTGTAATTTTTAGGGTTTATATTGTTTATTGTTATTTTTGAAGAATAACTATTTAAAAATGCCATTTGATTTGGTTTTAAATAAGTCATATTACCTTCAGAGCCTAAATTACTTTTATAGACTCCTACTTTTCCTTCTACCAAAACAATTTCGTTTTTATTATCTGATTTGTATGACAATACATTAAATTTTGTACCATATACTTTAGTATCTATTGTATTAGTACTCACAATAAA
Source organism: Flavobacteriaceae bacterium (assembly GCA_021648195.1). Classification (GTDB taxonomy): domain Bacteria; phylum Bacteroidota; class Bacteroidia; order Flavobacteriales; family Flavobacteriaceae; genus Lutimonas. The sequence goes on from JAKITG010000058.1 coordinate 5,805, forward strand.
AGAATGTTCTTTGTCTTCTGTAATGTTAAAGTAAGCTTCACCATCAAGATATACTTTTCTAGCGTTTCCTTTTTTAAATTGAACAGGAAATTTAATACTAGTTCCTGAATTAAGATAAGCTAAAGATCCGTCTGAAAATTCAATCTGAAACTTTTTACCGTAAGGTACAAATAGTGTGTTATATTGAACTTCTCCGTTTTTATCATTATTATCAGAAAAAACAATTCTATTATCTATTTGCTCCCCAACTATTGTCCCTTTAGCATTTACAATTTTTAAATTTTCGCCTGAGCTTATAATCTTTTTTGTACCATTACTCAATTCTAAGACAATTTCATTTTCTATGTTTTGCTTATCATTTGAATTAAAGAAAAATGACCCAATAAACAATCCAACAATTAGAACTGCTGCAATTTTTAAAAAAAATTGATATTTCTTTTTGTTAATTCTATTTATTTTATTTTGTTGAAATCCAGACCATGCTACTTCAACGTCAATATTTGCATCGCTTGTCAAAGCATTTATCTTGATTCTTTCCATCAATTCTGCTTTGAATTTTGGCGATTCTAAAGTAGCTTCTATTATCGCCCTAATCTCATCTTCAGATGCTTTTCCTTGTATATATTTTTCTATTAATTTATAGTGCATTTAACCTTTTTATTAAGACTGTCATAATTTAAGTACACATGATATAGCAAAAACCCTATATAGCAGGTGAAAATAATTTTAACTTATTGTGATATAAAAAGACAATGGTTTGGATAGGAGCTTAATAACTCGCTAAGTAAACAGATAGTTTTAGTCTAAGATTTTTTAAAGCCCTAGTCATATTTGCCTCAACAGCTTTAATAGAAATCTGAAGTTCTTCTGCAATTTCTTTATTCTTTTTTAACTCAACTCTTTTTTTAATAAAAACAGTTTTACATTTATCTGGCAATTCCTCTATAGAAGTATTAATTAGTATTTCTAATTCTGTCAATACTAATGAGTCTGTTTGAATAGATTCTAAAACATTCCGTTTTAATTGATGCTCAAGTTCATATATTCTGTTTGTTTTATACGTGTTGACAATTTTTTTATGTCGTAAAACATTTAGGCACCCTGTTTTAGCAGCAACGTATAGAAAGGATTTAATACCATTTTGAAACTTTACTTTATCTCTATTTAACCACAATTTAATAAAAGAATCTTGTGCAATACTTTTTGACTTATCAAAATCTCCTGTAAACTGTAAACAAAAACCAACAATAGCATTATAATTACGTTTAAAAAAAAATTCGAAGCCCTGCTCATTTCCTTTTTTAAACTGAATGAATTGATAATCAATTGATTTTACTTCAAAATTTGACATATATTAAATTAAAAATATATACGAATATGATAACTCTATTCATAGATAGTAGAATACAAACTTAATAGATTTAACTGGTATATACAAATTTACCTTTAAACTCATCAGGGGAAAACGCACACTTTTTTCTTTAAAAAATTTGAATAAAAGAGTTATTTTATAATGATTTATTATTGTTTTTTATTGTTGGTTTTTATTGTAAATTTCATATATAATATTGATAATCAATATAATATACGAAAAAAACATGAATCATTCAGACTTTTTTCATCAGACAACAATAAATTTTTATATACATTTGTATTAATAAATCATTATTCCTAGTCAATAATCATAAAAAATGAACACTCTAAAGTATATAGCATTTCTAAGTTTATTCCTTGCGGTTTTTGCTTGCTATGACACAAATGAAAACTCTAATTTATCAACTAAATTATACATTCAAATTGAACCAGAACGAAGTGGGATACATTTTAATAATTTATTAGCTGAGAATGATAGTATAAACTATTTCACATACCCATATATATATATGGGAGGAGGTATAGCAATTGGAGATTTGAATAACGATGGATTACAAGATTTGTTCTTTACTGGAAACTTGGTTGATAGTAAACTATACATTAATAAAGGGAATCTTAAATTTGATGATATCACACTTAAAGCTGGAATTAAAACACAAAATAAATGGTGCACAGGTGTTACAATGGTAGATGTAAACAGTGATGGTTTTCTGGATATTTATATTTCTGTTTCCGGGTTTAAAGATGTGGACCGGAGTAATATGTTATTCATTAATAATAAAGATTTAACCTTTACTGAAGAAGCAGAAAATCGAGGAATAGCTGATAATGGTCATAGTACACAAACTACTTTTTTTGATTATGATAATGATGGTGATTTAGATGCATATATTGCAAATTATCCTCAGGCCAATTTTGCAAGTAGTAATGCTTATTACAGATTTCAAATAAATAATATAAAGTTTGAAAACTCAGATAAACTTTTGATGAATGACGGAACAGGTTATTTTACAGATGTTACCAAGAAGTCTGGGCTCTTATCTTATGGTTTATCGCTTAGTGCAACTGTTGGTGATTTTAATCAAGATGGATGGCAAGATATATATGTGTCAAATGATTTTGCCACACCAGATTATTTTTATTTCAATAATGGAGATGGAACCTTTACAAATCAACTAAAAGAAGTTACAAATCACACATCATTTTATGGCATGGGAGTGGATGTAGCCGATTTTAATAATGATGGATTATTAGATTTTATGCAAGTTGATATGACTCCAGAAGATAATTTTAGATCTAAAAGCAATATGGCAAGTATGAATACGGATTTGTTTTGGGATGTTGTAAATAGCGGATTTCATTATCAATATATGCAAAATGTATTACAAATAAACAATGGAATAAACAAAGATGGTTTACCAATTTTTAGCAATGTTTCGCAACTAGGGAATATGGCTTTGACCGATTGGAGCTGGAGTCCTCTTTTTTTAGATATGGATAATGATGGGTGGAAAGATGTTTATGTTACTAATGGATCTAAAAGAGATATCAATAACAAAGATTATTTTAAAAAAATTGCCAAAATAACAGATTCTACCAAAAGAATGGACTTTTTTAAATTATCCAGCGAAATACCATCAACTAAAATTGCAAATTATGCATTCTTAAACAACCAAGATTTAAGCTTTAGAAAAGCTTCGAAAGAAATAGGACTTGATTTTGAAGGGTTTTCCAATGGGTCTGCTTATGGTGATTTAGACAATGATGGCGACTTAGACTTGGTGGTTAATAATATTGATACCGCATCTCTTATTTTTGAAAACAAGTCTAATGAAATTTCAAATAATAGTTATTTAAGATTCAAACCAAATGGACCAAAGAATAATACATTTGGCTTCGGACTTAGTATAACTATATACTTAGGTTCTAAAATTCAATTTCAAGAACTTACTTTAACACGTGGTTTTCAATCATCAGTTGAGCCAATAATTCATTTTGGTACTGGAGAAGCAAAACAAATTGACAAGGCTAAAATTACTTGGCCAGATGGTAAAGAACAAATCATTAAACAAATAAAAACTAATCAAATTATAACCGTTGATTATGATAATGCCGTTAATCCTAATTCAAAAATTAATTCAAGTGGAGCTAAACCTTTTTTAACATCAATAACTAATCGGAGTGATTTAGAGTTTATACACCAAGAAAATAAATACAATGATTATTTAATTCAACCTCTTTTACCTCATAAGCTATCTCAAATGGGTCCTTTTATTACCCATGGAGATATTAATAATGACGGTTTAGATGATTTTTTTATCGGAGGTGCATCAAATCAAGAAGGGCAACTTTTTATTCAAAATAAAGAAGGGTTTTTTTCTAAGATAGATGGACCTTGGCAAGCTGATGCATTGTATGAAGATATGGGTATTTTATTTTTCGATGCCGATTTAGACCAAGATATTGATCTATATATTGTTAGTGGAGGAAACAGTCTTGCACTTTTAGATTCAGGTTATCAAGACAGGCTATATTTAAATTCAGGAAACGGAGAGTTTGTTAAAGCCAAAGATGCATTACCAATTATGAAAACAAGTGGATTATCTGTTGTTGCTTCTGATTTTGATAAAGATGGCGATCTTGATTTGTTTGTAGGAGGTAGGATTATTCCTAGTAAATACCCATTACCTCCAAGAAGTTACTTATTAAGAAATGATACTAAAAATGGAATTCCTGTATTTACAGATATTACCGAAAAGATTGCACCAGAATTGTTAAACCCAGGTTTAGTAACAGCTGCTTTGTGGATGGATATAGATAATGATAACGATGAAGATTTAATCATTACAGGAGAATGGATGCCAATAACCGTTTTTGAAAACGAAAAAGGTAATTTCAAAAATGTGACTGCTGATTATGGTTTAGATAATTCAACAGGTTGGTGGTCATCATTAATTGCTGAAGATTTTGATAATGATGGTGATAAAGATTTAGTAGTTGGCAATCTAGGGTTAAATTATAAATACAAAGCATCGAATGAAGAGTCCTTTGATATTTATGCCTTCGATTTTGACAAAAACAATAGGCTGGATATTGTATTAGGTTATTATTATGAGGGAGAACAGTATCCAGTAAGAGGAAGAGAATGTTCATCTGAGCAAATACCTGCAATTCAATACAAATTTAAAGATTATAACACTTTTGCTAATGCTACATTAGAGGATGTTTATTCAAAACAAAATTTAAAAGCATCTGTACACTATAAAGTAAAGAATTTTGCAAGTAGTTATGTAGAAAATCTAGGAAATAAGAAATTTAAAATTACAACCTTACCTAACGAAGCACAAATTTCTTCTATCAATAGTATATTAGCCGATGATTTTAACAATGATGGCTATTTGGATTTATTAACCGTTGGAAATTTATTTGTTTCTGAAATTGAAACACCAAGAAATGATGCATCAATTGGTTTAATTATGCTAGGCGATGGTCAAGGCAACTTCAATCCACAACTCTTAAAAGAAAGTGGTTTAATAGCACCTAAAGATGCTAAATCATCAATAATAATTAATACCAAATTAGGAAAGCTATTGTTAATTACAAACAATAATGATATACTTCAAGTTTTTTTAGTTAATTCCAAAAATGATGAATCTAAAAAATGATAAATTCTTTACATTTAACTAAAAAAATAGTCATGATATAGGTGTAACTATTGGTGATTACAATAATGAATATCTTTAACTAATAATTTGCTCAAACTTACTTGTAATTGTACTTTTGTTAATTCAATCATCTTTCTTTTTCCTCCTGAGGCGGACAAGAATTTTTAAAAGTTTTCAAGACTTCAAAATTAATACTTAAGATGATTATTTTTATTTGACACACACTTTAAGACTGTTGCAATATTTAACAAAATTAAGATTTAAAGTTTTTTTACTTCGAATTACTTCCTTCTCTAAAATTTAAGTCCTCATAAACAAAGGTTTACTGCGGATTAAATTCTTATAGAGCGTCATATTTCTTTGTAAAAATAGCTTTTGAAACGGTCTTACTTTTTTGGATTCTATCAAGAGTTTTAACCAATAAGCCATTTTTTAAAGTTGTTTTTCGAACTTCAAATTTATATTTTTGGTATAAGCAGACACAATTTTGTGTGTCTTCATCAAAAAAAAACCTCAATTCTAAGTTAAAGAATTGAGGTTTAAAACAAAGGCAACGACTTACTCTCCCACCTATTGGCAGTACCATCAGCGCTGATAGGTTTAACTTCTCTGTTCGGGATGGGAAGAGGTGAGACCTATCGCAATAATCACCTTAAAACTTTAAATTAAAAGATTTAAAATTGAAAGATTAAATAATTTTTTAATCCTTAAATCCTTGAATCTTTCAATTCAATAAAAGTTGACATATTGAAAATATAATAATATAGTAAATAATTTAAAAAAAAAGTTCTGCCTCTTCCGAAGAAGAGGCCTACATAAGCCTATGGGTTATTAGTACTACTTGGCTATGACATTACTGCCTTTACACCTATAGCCTATCAACGTGGTAGTCTTCCACGACCCTTAAAAGAAATCTCATCTTGTGGTGGGTTTCGCGCTTATATGCTTTCAGCGCTTATCCCTTCCCGACGTAGCTACCCAGCAGTGCTCCTGGCGGAACAACTGGTACACTAGAGGTCAGTCCAATTCGGTCCTCTCGTACTAGAATCAGATCCACGCAAATTTCTAACGCCCGCTACAGATAGAGACCGAACTGTCTCACGACGTTCTGAACCCAGCTCGCGTGCCACTTTAATGGGCGAACAGCCCAACCCTTGGGACCTTCTCCAGCCCCAGGATGT
>JAKITG010000059.1 GCA_021648195.1 Flavobacteriaceae bacterium
TTGCCAATTCTTGATTTTCGTTAAGAAATGTATCCAATGGTTTTAATTTAGTGCTTCTATAATTTTGATAGATATAGTCTAGACTAATGAGACCACTTTTTCCAAAAACATAGGCAACACTACCTGTTAATTTACTAGGCGTTTTCATTTCATAGTCAAATCGATTTAAATCGGAATCTTCAATATAGGTTTGAGAGCTGTTACTAACTTCTATTTCTAGTTCTTTATCAAATTCATCAGATAGGTTATACCAAACTGGAGATTGATAAGAAAGCCCCAGGCGTAAGTTTTGAACAGGTTTTAAAATAGCACCCAAGCCAAAATTAAATCCACTTCCATAAATTGATAAGTATTCAGACGAATAAGCGTCTAAAGTATTTCCATTTCCATCATTATTCAATTCGTCAAATATAGTTTTTTGATTAAAGTCAAGATGTTTAAACGATATAGATGCACCTAAGTATAATAAGTCTCCATATTGTGAAGCTAAACTAAATGTAAATTGACTATTGACTCCAGATGTAAAGTTACCAAAAAATTGATTTTCTACATTAATATAGTTAATATCATTAGTATCATTATTATCAGAATTTAAAAATGGGTCATTTATAAATTCACCAATTCCACTGTTGCCTTCTGCTGTATAACTATTGTCAAAATCTTTAATAACACTATAGTTTACTCCAAACATAACTTTTTTGAAATCAGAATTTTCATAATTTTTCAAGAAAAACACACCTCCAATTTGTGATAATTTGAAATAATTATCTCTATTGTTTAAAGTTGTGCCATGAAATCTTGTATTATATTGGCTGTCTCGAATACCTAAAGTCATTGAAATTTCAGGCTTATTGAAAACTGCCAATCCAGCAGGGTTGATATTTACAGCAGACATGTCTCCACCTAGAGCTCCAAATGCTCCACTTAAACCCATGTATCTTGCTGTACCGTAATTGTCATCAGTTGAAAAAAGAACCGCAGCATCTGTATAACTCAGAGACTGTGCCTTCATCAAAAAAGAAGACATAACTATGACATAGAGTAATATTTTTTTCATCATTATATTTTTTAAATTAATTTTATTTATTATCGTCTTGATCTAGAACCTGAAGATCTAGAGCCACGACTTGAAGATCTTGAAACTCCTGAAGATCTTGATGGTGAATATGATCTAGATGGAGTATATGATCTAGATGACGAGCCACTACTAGATCTAACATTGTTAGATGATGATCTTTTGTAGGTTCTATTGTTATTTGAGGATGACCTCGCTTTATTATTTCTTTGTGTGCGAGTATTATTGTATGGATTAACAGTTCTGTTATTAGTAGAACGATTTGTGTTATATCTACTATTACTATATGATACTCTTTTTTGATTTGTTCGAGCCATTTTTACAGGAATATTATTTTGTCTAACTCCATTTCTTGCATAAGATACATTTCTATTAGTATTGGTATAAGCTAGATACCTTCCTGTGCTGCGTCTTATTGAACCCGACCCACTTCTATAACCTGAGTAATTCCTTGTGTTAGATATTCTATTATAACCTCTTCTATTACCATTAGAGTTTTGTGTATTTGATCTACGAGTACTTACGTTACTATCGTTTCTTTGACTACTTTGTCTTGTAGTACCTCTTCTATCTGTAGTTCTAGAACTGGATGATTTTTTATAACTATATGGTGCTCTATTGGTAAAATTCCTAGTATTTAATCTATTAGTAGCATATCTTTTTCCATAAGTATAATTGTTCTCTCTCCAAGATCCTCCATTCCAAGGACCAAAACCTCCCCAGCCAAAACCTCCATTCCAAAGACCAAAACCTCCATTCCAAGAGTTGAATCCTCCATTCCAAGGACCAAAACCTCCCCAGCCAAAACCTCCATTCCAAAGACCAAAACCTCTATTCCAAGGACCAAAACCTCCCCAGCCAAAACCTCCATTCCAAAGACCAAAACCTCCATCCCAAGGACCAAAACCTCCCCAACCAAAATTCCCACCAAGTCCCATATGATAATTTACAGATACATCTGTAGCATAATTCCAAGGAGGAGCTGATGAATTGTACTGATTGTTAATATAAATAGAATCGGTATCTTCATAATCATAATCATCTATATCTGTAAAAATTTGATTAGTGTCATATTGATTACCTTCTGGGGAAAAATAATTTTCATAATAATCAGATTTAGTATTCTTAGCGATAGCTATTTCTTTTATTTCGTTTGATGAGTATATACCATCTTCATCGTTATTATATGCAGTTTGTGAAATGCTGCAAGAAATTAAGCTTAAAATAAAAAAGCCTAAAATAAAAATTGAGGGGATATTTTTTATAGAAGTAGATTTTTTCATAATATTTTTTTTTTATTGTTGTAAGTTAAAAATAAGTTAGATTTACAACTTAATTTTTTTTTTCAAATTGAATAATACAATTTTTATGCCAAACATTTTTTTATATGAGTAAAAAGTTAACAAAAAGGAGTGAAGACTATTCAAAATGGTACAACGAATTGGTTGTAAAAGCTAATCTTGCTGAGAATTCTGGGGTTCGTGGAATGATGGTGATAAAACCTTATGGCTATGCTATTTGGGAAAAAATGCAAGCTGAATTAGATAAAATGTTTAAGGAAACAGGTCATGAAAATGCATATTTTCCTTTATTGATACCTAAATCTTATTTTAGTAAAGAGGCGAGTCATGTTGATGGTTTTGCAAAAGAATGTGCCGTTGTTACACATTATCGTTTAAAAACCTCTGAAGATGGAAAAGAGATTGTAGTTGATGAAAGTGCAAAATTAGAAGAAGAGTTAATTATTCGACCAACTTCTGAAACTATAATTTGGGATTCATACAGAAAGTGGATACAATCATATAGAGATTTGCCATTATTGATTAATCAATGGGCAAATGTTGTGCGTTGGGAAATGCGTACTCGATTATTTTTACGTACAGCAGAGTTTTTATGGCAAGAAGGTCACACCGCTCATGCAACGAGAGAAGAAGCTGTTGAAGAGGCAAAAAAAATGCAAGGAGTTTATGCTAATTTTGCTGAAAATTTTATGGCTATGCCAGTAATTAAAGGAGAGAAGTCTGAAAATGAACGATTTGCAGGAGCTTTAAACACCTATACAATTGAAGCTTTAATGCAGGATGGCAAGGCCTTGCAAGCGGGAACATCACATTTTTTAGGTCAAAATTTCGCCAAGGCTTTTGATGTTAAATATGCAACTAAAGAAGGAAAACAAGAATATGTATGGGCAACTTCATGGGGAGTTTCTACCAGATTGATGGGTGCATTAGTAATGACACATAGTGATGACTATGGTTTGGTGTTGCCTCCAAAATTAGCACCAATTCAATTGGTAATTGTGCCAATTCATAGAACAGATGAGCAATTGGAAGAAATTAATAAGAAGGTTGAAGAAATAACAATTGCGTTAAGAAAAAAAGATATTTTGGTTAAATATGATAACAGAACAACTCATAAGCCAGGATGGAAATTTGCAGAATATGAATTAAAAGGAGTACCTTTAAGAATAGCCATTGGTCCAAGAGATTTAGAAAACAATACAGTTGAATTGGCAAGAAGAGATACTTTGACTAAAGAGACGGTAAGTATAGATAATATAGCTAAAAAAAGTAAAAATTTATTAGAAGAAATTCAAAATAATATATTTAAAAAGGCATTAGATTTTAGAGATGAATTAATTACTGAGGTAAATGATTTTGAAGAATTTAAGGAAGTTTTAGAAAATAAAGGAGGTTTTGTTTCTGCACATTGGGATGGAACTTCTGAAACAGAAGATCAAATAAAAAAACTTACTAAAGCGACAATTAGATGTATTCCGCTTGATGTAAAAGAAGAAGAAGGTGTTTGTGTTTTAACGAAAGAAAAATCATCTAAAAGAGTATTGTTTGCTAAAGCATATTAAAATTTTAAAAAAATAATAAAAAGTTCTTGCAAGGTTAGAAAAATGTATTAATTTTGCACTCGCTTTTATGGATAAAAGTAAATTCTTGGCCCGTTCGTCTATCGGCTAGGACGCCAGGTTTTCATCCTGGTAAGAGGGGTTCGATTCCCCTACGGGCTACATTTATTTTAAACAAATAAATATAATTTAAATTTAATAAAATGGCAAATCATAAGTCAGCTATAAAGAGAATTAGAAGTAACGAAGCTAAGCATTTAAGAAATAAGCTTCAGCATAAAACTGCACGTAATGCTATAAAAAACTTACGTTTGGTTGAAAAAAAGAAAGAAGCAAAAGTTCTTTTGCCTGCTGTTATTTCAATGATTGATAAGTTAGCTAAGAACAATATCATTCATAACAATAAAGCAGCAAACTTAAAGTCGAAATTAGTGAAACACGTTTCGGCGTTATAATTTAGATTTATAAAATTGAAAAATAAGGCAACCTATTTTGGGTTGTCTTTTTTGTTTTTGAGAATTTGATTCATTATTTTCAATTTTTTCTGGTTTTTTAATATTCTCAACAATCATTATCGTATTTAGGTTTTCAAGGTTTGAAAGGACTACTAATTCGTTAATATTTGAGAAATTTATAATATCAAGACCGTTGTAATATTGAGTAAAATTAAGATTTTAAAGTTTTTTTATTTCGAATTACTTTCTTCTCTAAAAAATTTAAGTCCTCATAAACAAAGGTTTACTGCGGGTTAAATTTTTATCGAGCGTCGTACTTCTTTGTAAAAATAGTTTTTGCAACGGTCTTATATCCATTCTCTTCTTTAGTATGTTTAGGATTTGCATCTCTCCAATCTTTTACTACACATTACAATATTTAGTAAATCTTCCTTCTAATAGCATAACTGTCTAAAGTTCTCTTTCTAAAATTACCATTCATAAATTCTATCTGCATCTAATCGAATGAGTATAAAAAGCAATATTGTAAAGCCCCAGAGCGAAGAGCCTCCATAGCTAAAAAATGGTAGAGGGATTCCAACAGTAGGGAGCAAACCGATAACCATACCAATATTTATTGTAAAATGGAAAAAGAATATTGCAACGGTTGCATAGGCATATACTTTACTGAATATAGATTTTTGTCTTTCGGCGACATGAAGTAAATGTAATAGAAAAAAAATGAATAGAATTACCACAAAACTGCTACCTAAAAACCCCCATTCTTCACCAACGGTACTATAGATGTAGTCGGTTTGTTGCTCTGGAACAAAATTACCTTGTGTTCTATCTCCTTGTAAAAATCCTTTACCTGTAAATCCACCAGAACTTATTGTGATTACAGATTGATCCGTATTATACCCTATACCTTTTGTGTCAGCAGCTTTTCCAAGTAGAATGTTGAATCTATCTCGGTGGCGTTGTTCAAAGATATTATTAAAAACATAATCTACACTAAATATAAATAATCCAGTGAAAAGGTATATGGCAAGAAAATTTATCCAACTTTTTAGAAGAAATTTTTTATTTTTTTGTTTTAAATAAATCAAAAATATAGTGATGAGAATAAAAGTTATAATTAGCGTATTTAAATAGCCAAAATATAATGTAGCAATAAATAAAATTAAACCCAAAGCACCAATTACTAAGTAGTAAATGGGTAAGCCAAAACGATATAAAACTAGAACTAAAGATATATATACTAATGCAGACCCAGGATCAGGTTGTAGTGTAATGAAGAGAGCGGGTAAAAATATAATACCAAATGCTTTAAGTTGATTGTCTTGTTTTATTAAATCTCGATTTCTATCATTTAAGAAATTTGCCAACGCTAAAGCGGTAGCAGTTTTAGCAAATTCAGAGGGCTGAATACCGAAAGATCCAAAGTTATACCAAGAAGTTGCTCCATTAATGTTTTTACCAAAAATAAATAAACCAACCAATGAGAGCAATGAAACGATAAAAAACACACCTGAAAAATCTTCATAAAATTTCTTATCAATTGCTAAGATTATGATAATTAGCACAAAACTTAATAAAATCCATATAAATTGTTTACCATATTTGGTAGAAAAATCTAATAATTCGTATTCTGTATCAGAATAAGTGGCGGCATAAATACTAATCCAGCCTAAAAAGATAAAAACTAAATAGAATAGAACTAGAATCCAATCAATTCCTTCGAGTATGTTATTTTTCCTTTTTCGCAATGTAATTTTCTATTTCAAGTTGTTTGCTATACTCTTCTTCTAAACCTTGTGTCAACATTTTTTTTTCTGCATTTTGTCTTCTAGCAGATTTTCCAATAAACCCATTAATATACTTTTCAATCATTAAACTAGTTATAGGTGCTGCCCATCGAGCCCCCCAATATCCATTTTCAACAAAAACTGCAATGGCAATTTTAGGATTATCTTTTGGTGCAAATGCAATAAAAATAGAATGATCAGTAAATTGTACTCTTTCTCCATTTATTCTTTTAAAATTTTCAGCAGTTCCTGTTTTTCCACAAATTTCAATACCATTTACCTTTGAGCTTCTTCCAGTACCTAATTCAAATACGTTAAACAAACCTTCAATTACTGGCTCAAAATGTTTGGCATCAATAGTTGTGTATTTTGGTTTGGTAAATTTTTCGTTTGTAATGATACTGTCATTTATTTTTTTAAGAATATGAGGCGTATAATAAAAACCTCTATTGGCAATGGCAGCAGTCATGTTTGCTAGTTGAATAGGAGTTGTTAGAATTTCTCCCTGTCCAATAGCATTGGAGATGGTTGTAACAGCTCTCCAACCTCCATTAGGGTACATTCTTTTATATACTTTAGAGTCGGGTATAAGTCCTTTTTGCCCTGCAGGTAAATCATATCCTAAAAAATTCCCTAATCCAAAACTTTTTACATGATTACTCCAAACGTTGATTCCTTCTGAGGGAGAAAGTTGTTTTTCAATAATTCTACGGTAAACATTTGCAAAATAAGAATTACATGATTTGTAAATACCTCTATCTAGAGTTATAGGAGAGCCTACAATTCCGCAATGACATTTCATAATTCTACCAGCGTATCTATAACCGCGATAACAAAAAAATGGGCTATCTGGCGTGATAACTCCTTCTTGTAAAGCAATTAAGGCGTTGATAACTTTAAAGGGTGAACCTGGAGGATATTGAGCCTGTAAAGCTCTATCGAGCATAGGTTGTTTAATAGTGTCGTTAAATAATAATACAGAATTTCTCGAGCGTTTTCTACCTACCAACATATCGGGATTGTAACTAGGGGTTGAAACTAAAGCGAGTATTTCTCCTGAGGAAGGTTCAATGGCAACGATACCACCACGTTTATTGTACATTAACCTTTCTGCGTATTGTTGTAATTCAATATCAAGTGTTAGTGAAATATTTTTACCTGGAATGGGCAGTGTATCATATATTCCATCTTTATAGGCACCAATTTCTCTATTAAATCTATTTTTTTGTATAAAATTTACTCCTTTTTTACCACGAAGTATAGCTTCATATTCTTTTTCAACACCCTGATATCCAAAAAGTTCTCCTAGGTTGTATGATTTATCTTTTTTAAGTAATCTTTCATCGGCTTCGCTAAGATACCCTAATACATTGGCAGAAGTGTTATTCGGATATTGTCGTAAAAACCTTTGTTGAATATAAAAGCCTTTGTATTTATACATTTTCTCTTGCAAATAGGCATAATCTTCTTTGGCTAATTGTGCTAAAAAGATGGATGGAATTCGTGGAGAATAATTTTTTGCTCTTATATATTTTTTAATAAAATCTTGTTTGGTAATCTTTAAGAGGTTACAAAACTCTAAAGTGTCTAGGGTTTCTACATCTTTAGGAATAACCATAACATCATAAGAACTTTGATTAGCTACGATAAGTTTTCTATTTCTATCGTAAATATATCCTCTATCTGGATAGATATATTTAGTAGTAACTACGGAATTATTTAAAGGATTTTTTCTGTGTTTATCTTCAAAAATTTGCAAATAGAATAAACGAGCTATAAAAATAACACCAATTGAGATTATTAATAAATACAATAGTAACTTTCTTTGCATTTTTTATTTATTTCTTGAAATAAAGGTAAAACTAATCATTATTAATATGATAGTAAAGATACTGGTTAATAATGTTTTTTGAATTATAATTCCAAAACTATCCCATTTAAAATATTCTAAACCAAAAACAATAAGATGGTGTATAATAGTTAATATAGCTATGTAGAAATAAGTTTTAAAAAAAGGTAATTTACGAATATGAATTGTACTATAGTCAATTTCTCGTTTCCCGATTACGGCTTTTAAAACAGGAATTCTAATATATGCAATAAAAAGTGTTGCAGCGGCATTTACACCTCCAGAATTCAAAAAAAAATCAATGAATAAGCCTATAAAAAAACTAGATAATAATAAGATATGATCTAATTTTTTTATAGGGTAAAAGAAAATAAATAGGATGTATAAATATGGGTTTATATATCCTAAAAAATTTATATTGTTTAGCACTATAATTTGTAGCAAAACTAAACTAATAAATAAAATAGCGGTATTTATGGTATCGTTGTTCATTTAGAAGTATTTTCTTCTAAGGTTTTGATTTCTAATTTATCTAAATTATCAATGATTTGAACATAACTTATTGCACTCATGTCATTAAATAATGTAATATTAATATTTTCATAATTATTGTTTTTAGTTTTAAAGTCTTTTATAGTCCCTACAGGAATTCCTTCAGGAAAAATAGTTGACTTACCTCCAGTTACAATAGTATCACCAATTTTAATAGATGCTTGAATAGGTAAATAGAGTAATTGTACTGTTTTGTAATCTTTATTGTCCCAGCTTAAGCTTCCAAAGTAATTGTTACTTGAAAGTTTAACATTAATTTGATAGTTTACATTAAGAACCGACAATACGGTTGTATAGTTGTTTGAAATGCTTCTGGTTATTCCAATAATCCCTTTGCTATTTACAACACCCAAATCAGGTTCTATTCCGTGATTAGATCCTTTATTTATTGTTAAATAGTTATTATTTTTCCTAAATTCATTATTGATGGTCTTAGCAGATGTAAATCTATATTTTTGATGAAAATTTAGCGTGTCAGTAATAAGTGAATCAATTGAGACAGTTGTTTTGTTTTGTAAGTATATTAAATTTTTTAAATAAATATTTTCTTCAGACAAGCGTTTATTTTCATTTTTTAAAAGAATAAATTCCTTAAAATTGTTTATTTTATTATAAATACCGCCTGTTATAAAGTTTGAGGAATTTACAAATTTACTTTTATGGTAAGAATGACTTTGTATGGTAAAGAAAAGAGCAATAAATTGAAGTGATAAGAAGGTTAAAAAGTATTTATTCTTAAAAAAAAACGAAAGAATTTGTTGCATTATATAATTTTAGTGTTACTCTTATTGCATCAATACACTTTTATACTTTTCAATATCTTTTAAAGCGATTCCTGTACCTCTAACTACTGCTCTCAAAGGGTCTTCAGCAACATAAACTGGTAAATCAGTTTTACGAGATAAGCGTTTATCAAGTCCTCTAAGCATAGAGCCTCCTCCAGCTAAATAAATTCCAGTATTGTAAATATCTGCGGCTAATTCTGGTGGTGTTTGAGATAGGGTTTCCATTACAGCATCTTCAATTCTTACGATAGATTTTTCTAAAGCTTTGGCTATTTCATGATAAGAAATTTCAATTTGTTTTGGTTTTCCACTTAATAGATCTCTTCCTTGAATTAATAAATCATCTGGTGGATTATCTAATTCTTCATTTGCCGATCCAATTTGAACTTTTATTTTTTCTGCTGTTGTTTCGCCAACATATAAATTATGTTGTGTTCGCATATACATAGAAATGTCGTTTGTAAATACATCACCAGCAACTTTTATTGATTTGTCACAAACTATTCCGCTTAAAGCGATAACAGCAATTTCTGTTGTTCCTCCACCTATATCAATAATCATATTACCTTTTGGTTGCATGATGTCAATGCCAATACCAATAGCAGCAGCCATTGGTTCGTAAATTAAGTAAATTTCTTTGGCATTCATTTGTTCGGCAGAATCACGAACGGCACGTTTTTCAACTTCGGTAATTCCAGAAGGAATACAGATTACCATTCTTAATGAAGGTCGGAAAAAACGTTTTTTTATAGTAGGAATATTTTTGATAAATTCCCTAATCATATGTTCAGAAGCTTCAAAGTCGGCAATTACACCGTCTTTTAAGGGTCTGATTGTTTTTATATTCTCATGCGTTTTACCTTGCATAAGGCTTGCCTGATGCCCAATAGCAATTATTTTTTTTGTTACTCTATCCATGGCGACAATAGAGGGACTGTCTACCACGACTTTTCCTTTATGGATGATTAAAGTATTTGCAGTTCCTAAATCAATTGCAATTTCTTCAGTCATAAAATCGAAAAAACCCATAAATATAATATAATTTAGTATGTTATTGTTAAGAATTAGGCAAATGTAATAAATTTAGCCAATTCATTCTGTATTATGATATAAAATAGTTTGCACTAATTTTATATTAAATTTATAAGGGGGTAAATCAAAACACAAATATATGAATTAATGTTTAAAATGACGAGTCCCAGTAAATACCATTGAAATACCGTGTTCATTACAGTAATCAATGGATAGTTGATCTTTAATTGAACCTCCAGGTTGAATGATTGCTGTTATACCTGCATTGTCTGCAATTTCTACACAATCAGGGAAAGGAAAAAACGCATCACTTGCCATTACGGCACCTCTCAAATTAAAATTGAAATGATTTGCTTTTGTAATAGCCTGATTTAGAGCATCAATTCGTGATGTTTGACCAGTTCCGCTTGCACAAAGCTGATTGTTTTTTACCAAAACAATCGTATTTGATTTTGTATGCTTGCATATTTTTGATGCAAAAATTAGATCATCAATTTCATTATCGTTTGGCTGTAATTTTGTGGCTTGCGATAAATTTGATTTGCTATCAGTAATATTATTTTTGTCTTGAACCAATACTCCGTTTAAGCAAGTTCTAACACTTGTTTTAGGAAATTTAACTTCATTTTGAACTAAAATAATTCTATTTTTCTTTCCTTTTAGAATTTCTAGAGCATTAGAATTATAACTAGGTGCAATGACTACTTCACAAAATAGTTTATGAATTTCGTTTGCGGTAGCAACATCAATTTCTTTATTAGAAATTAAAACGCCACCAAATGCCGATTGTGGATCACCAGCTAAAGCATCAATATAAGCTTGATGAATTGTATTTTTTTGTGCAATTCCACAGGCGTTATTGTGTTTTAAAATTGCAAAAGTAGGTGCGTCATTTTTAAATTCAAGCATTAAATTTACAGCGGCATCAACATCTAATAAGTTGTTATAAGAAAGTTCTTTACCATGAAGTTTATCAAACATTTCCTCTAAATTACCAAAGAAAAATCCTTTTTGATGTGGGTTTTCACCATAGCGAAGTGTTTGACCACTAGTTTCGCTAATTTTTAATGTAGGGATGTCGTGATTCAAATTGAAATAATTAAAAATTGCAGAATCGTAATGCGACGAAACATTAAAAGAGTATGCGGCAAAACGTTTTCTGTCTTCAATTGAAGTTGTTCCATTATTTGCTGAAATAAGAGTTAAAAATTCTTCGTATTGTTCTATAGATGAAATACAGATAACATCTTTAAAGTTTTTTGCTGCGGCACGAATTAAAGAAATTCCGCCAATATCAATTTTTTCAATAATGTCTTGTTCGCTTGAGCTGCTAGCAACAGTTTTTTCAAATGGATATAAATCAACAATAACTATATCAATTTCTGGAATTTCAAATTTTTTGATTTGTTCAACATCACTATCGTTATCTCTTCTGGTTAAGATTCCTCCAAATACTTTTGGATGCAAAGTTTTTACTCTTCCACCAAGAATAGAAGGATATGAAGTTAAATCTTCTACAGGAATTACTTCAATACCTAAGTTTTTAATAAATTTTTCAGTTCCGCCAGTGGAATA
>JAKITG010000060.1 GCA_021648195.1 Flavobacteriaceae bacterium
TCCTTCTCAAAAAATTAAGCCCTCATAAACA
Organism: Flavobacteriaceae bacterium; assembly: GCA_021648195.1. Taxonomy (GTDB): domain Bacteria; phylum Bacteroidota; class Bacteroidia; order Flavobacteriales; family Flavobacteriaceae; genus Lutimonas. The sequence goes on from JAKITG010000060.1 coordinate 32, forward strand.
ATAGTTTACTACATGTTAAATTTTTATCGAGCATTGTACTTCTTTACCAAAATAGCTTTTGTAATGGTGTTAGTACTTTGTTTAAATTGAATCTTTTGAATTTATTATTTTCACTCCATTTCTATCAATAATAACTTCTGCTTTTTCATTTTCATCACTAGATATGTTAATCTTTACTCCATCTTCATCTATATTCATATTAAAGGAGTTAGAACTGTCATTTTCTTTTTCTTGAACCTCATCTTCATCACAATCCATACAATTCAATCCTTTTTTAGTCATAATATAGTAGTGATTTGGCATATCTCCATCATATATATCTTGAATATTATCAACATGATATAAAAATGACCTCATAGATCTATCTAAATAAATAATTTGATTTTCAGGAACATACAAATCAATTCTTATATCCTGATCTCTAAATTTATTTTCTGTTTCTGTTAAAAAATAACCGTTTAACAAAAGTCTATTATCCAATTTTTTAAAATTATAAGCAATACTACGTGCATTTTCTCTAGCTGAAATTTCACTTTCTCCTTTAGAGCGTTTATGCAGTTTTAAATAAATTTCATTTTTATCTGCCTGATGGATGTTAAATTTAATATCATTTGAATATATTTTTTTTACATCATTTTCATCCAACACTAGTTGATAACCCCTTCGATGCTTTAAATAATTTTTACCCGATATAGTTTCATTATCTAATATTTTTATTTGTAATGTATCACTCAAAATATAACCTATCTCTTGTTTTTCAATAACCGATCCTTTGTAAGCTGATTTAACAAGTTGTTGAGTACCAAAAAATATGGCACTTAAAAGTGCAACCAACCAAATACCTAAAAGTGTCATTTTAGCAACTCTTCCAAAAAAAGTTTTATTATCGGATAAAATTTTAATTCCTAAGAAAAAAAGAAAAATAAATGGGATTCCTACTAATAAAAATATTAGAACAGAAACTCCCCATATTGGCAAGCTTGAATTATTTATTGCATCAAAATTGTTATAAAACCAATCTTCATAAAAAAAACCAATAGACCCTGCAGTTACCAAACTTATAAACAAGCCTAGAATAGTTGATACAGAAATTATAAGTAAAATTACACCTATAAGTTTAGCCAAAACCATAAATAGAACGGTAAATAATTTACCTAAAGTGTCAACCATATCTTGAGAACCCGACTTTGCTTTGTCTCTATATTTATTATAATCGGCATTTTTTACTTTTTCGGAAACATCATCAATTCCATGTCTTATTTTTTCTGACACATCAGAGAATTCGTCTCTAATTTTTTTTTCAATACTACTTATATTGACATGCTCTCCTTCCATCTCCAATTTTTCGGCTGTTGAATTGGCTTGAGGCAGTAATATCCAAAGTATAGGATATACAATAAAACCAAAACCACCACCAAATGCGGCAACTAACCATGCCAATCGTACCCAAATAATATCTATACCAAAATAATGAGCCATTCCAGAGGAAACTCCACCCAAAAATTTATCATCACCATCGCGATATAATTTTTTAGATCTTGTATTTTGAGATGAATAGGTGTCATCACTAAAGGTGCCTTCATCTATATAATCTTCTGGTTTACCCATAACATCAATAATATTATCAATATCTCCTTCATTGACCACTTGCCGAACATCTTTTACTTTTTCTGACAACAATTCGCCAATTCTTGATTCAATGTCGGTAATTATTTCATCTTTACCTTTTGGGTCATCACTTAATGAACGACGAATAGCATCTAAATAATTTTTTAATTTTTGATAAGCTAGCTCATCAATATGAAAAAATATTCCTCCCAAATTTATATTTATTGTCTTATTCATTTTTTTGTTGAATTAGTATTTTTATTTTTAGTTATAATACTTACTGCTTTTACCAAATCTCCCCAAGTTTTATTCAATTCGATTAAAAATAATTTTCCTGATTCTGTTAAACCATAATATTTTCGTGGTGGACCAGAGGTTGATTCTTCCCAACGATATTTTAACAAGCCTGAATTTTTAAGTCTTGTTAATAAAGGATAAACTGTGCCTTCTACAACTAGCATCTTTGCATCTTTAAGCTGAAGCAGGATTTCTGAAGTATAAGCATCTCCATTTTGTAAAATAGACAAAATGCAAAATTCTAAAACTCCTTTTCGCATTTGTGCTTTTGTATTTTCAATTTTCATATATCTCTTTTAAATCTAAAAAAAGTATTGTTTTAGATAATTTTTATTTTTTTTAAAACAAATAATATTGAATATTATTTGCAATAAAAATTACGATTGCTATAAGTATTGATATCATAATATATTTTATTTAATAAATTTTATAGTTAGTGGATATGTGTATATTTCGCCTTGATTTATTTTTGTTGCAGCTGTAATTATTAGTACAAACCTGATTACACCAAGCACTCCAATTAATGACACCATACTTATAATTCCGAATAAATCGAAATGATAGAGCTCTGAAAAAAATGATCGAAATGCAAATGGAAAAATTGAAATACCTAATACAAACGTGTACAATAAAAAACTTAAATTGAAATTGATCACTTCCTTACCCGTTTGATTTATAAAGTCACTTTCATCCTTTTTTAGTTCCCAAATTACCATAGGAGCTATTACACCTCCAAATGGGAATACATATCCAAAGAATGCAGATAAATGTAATAAAAACGCTGTACTATAATCTCTTTTATTTGACATAATTATTTTTATATAATACTTTCTTATGCAAAGATACGTATAAAAACTAATACTATGCAATACAAAGTACTAGAATTTAACATTTAATTAACATTTTAATTTTGCTTAAAAAATTGTAAATTGCCATTATATTTCAATAAGTTATGGGAAGATTTACACCAAAAAAATTAAATAAATTTCTCTTATTTAAACTGCCTTCAGCATATTTTTCAGGAATAAGAGTTACATCTATCAATGACAAAGAAGCTATAGCAAAAGTAAGGCATCAATGGATAAATCAAAATCCGTTTAAATCTTTGTATTGGGCTACTCAAGGTATGGCATCAGAACTTGTTACGGGTATTTTGGTAATGAAACAAATTGATAAAAGTGGAAAAAAGATATCGATGTTGGTTACTCATCAAACTGGGACTTTTACAAAGAAAGCTACTGGAAAAATTACATTTATTTGCAAAGATGGAGATAAAATAAAGCGAGCTATCAATCAAACTATTGCAACGGGAGAAGGACAAAGTTTAATTATGGTTGCCGAAGGGTTTGATGAAGAGAATGAAAGTGTATCTAGGTTTGAATATGAATGGAGTGTTAAAGTTAAGTAAAAAATTGATTTTTTTACTCCAAATAAATTATTATTACTCTCCTTTCCTTTTAATTATATACTCCTCTAGTTGTTTCCCGTATTTGGATTCTTTAATTTTTGAGGTTAATGAATTATTCATAGTATCTAACATTTTAGTATTGGCATCATACAGTTCCGTTAAGGTAATATAGGGAGCAGCTTCAAAATTTGCATGATTAATCACATAATTAATAGCATACAGATATCTTCTTTTATATAAGCTATTAATTTTATTTTCTACGATTAAAATTGAGTCTTGGTTTTGAGATTTTCTTGCTTCAAGTTGCTCTTTAATTAAATCTAAATTCTGGTTACTAAACTTAGCCTTAAATTCATAATATTCGTCTAATATATCTTGATTTTCAGAACCTGTAATTTCAGCTTTAATCTCAAATTTATTCAATCTAGAGTTGATTGTAATAGAATCTTTCTCTCCAAAAAAAGCTATTTTTTTATTGGTTTTACCTAGCGTTAAATAATACACTTCTGGACTTTCAATAATAGTTGTAAGTAAAAAATCACTAACTCCACTTAAGTATATAGAATCTACCGAAACAATCAATGAATCTACTTGCTTTTGTAAATAAAGGGTTCCTTTTTTAAGTCCTTTAATTGACCCTTTAACATACATTGTATCTTCACTTTCTTTACTACAAGAAAAGAATAAAAATAAACCTACTACAAAAACTAATACTTTTTTCATTTTAATAAATTTGTTTAAATAATGCCACAAATATATCAGAAAAAATGACAACTTATAAATAAATTCTAAATAACAATTCCTAAATAATTAAACAAAAACAATATAATAACCTGAGTTCAATCTAAATATTGTTACATAGAGATGCGCTAAGAAAAAACAACCCTGCCTTGTCGTTAGTCAGGGTTTGGCAGAGAGACCTGATATGTTTATGGAGATACCGAAATCAATTGCATAAGTATTGTACAACCTATAGCTGCAACAGTACCAACGGCATAACCAAATACGGCTAATAAAACACCTACTGTTGCTAATGAAGGGTGAAAGGCTGCTGCAACTATTGGTGCTGAAGCTGCTCCACCAACATTGGCTTGACTACCAACTGCTAAAAAGAAATAAGGTGCTTTTATAATTTTGGCTACCAATATTAATAACACAGCATGTATAGTCATCCAAACTGTTCCAATGGCAATTAAACCAACATTATCCATAATCATAGTTAGATCCATTTTCATACCTATGGATGCTACTAAAATATAGATAAAAACACTTCCTATTTTACTTGCTCCTGCTCCTTCATAGTTTTTAGCTTTTGTAAAAGATAATAGAATAGCAATAATTGTAGCTAAACTTATCATCCAAAAGAATTGTGAACTTAAAAAGGTAAATATATTTTTAGTGGTTTGACTTGTTATTCCATTGACAAAATCGTTAAAAAAAACACTCAAATGATTTGCTCCAAAGTGAGCAAAACTAACAGTACCAAAAGCAATAGCTATTATTATCATTAAATCTGTTAAACTCGGATTTCTTTCTGTCTTTTTTGAGTAGGCTGATACTTTTTCTTTTAATTTATCAATGGCAGATGTATCGGCTTTCAACCATTTATCAATTCGTTTTGTTTTTCCAACTCCTATTAAGATAATGGCCATCCAAATATTTGCAACAACGATATCAACAAATACCATTCCGCCATATAATTTTTGATTATATCCGTAGATTTCGAGCATTGCTGTTTGGTTTGCTCCTCCTCCAATCCAACTTCCTGCTAAGGTTGATAAACCTCTCCAAACTGCATCTGGTCCAGCTCCACCAACAGTTTCTGGTGATACCATTGAAATTAACAAAATAGCTATCGGTCCACCGATTACAATCCCTACAGTTCCTGTAAAAAACATTGCCAATGCTTTCCATCCTAAGTTAAAAACAGCTTTCATATCAATACTTAGAGTCATTAATACTAGTGCTGCTGGTAATAAATACCTGCTCGACATATAATAAAGGCTTGAAGAATGTTCGGTAATTTCACCTGTTGTTGATATAGTTTGCCAATTGGGAGCAATCAAACCTAAGGTTGTAAATAAGGCTGGTAGCATATATGCCATAAATAATGCTGGAACAATATTATAGAATTTATGCCAAAAACCTTCTTTTCTTGATGAAGTATAAAAAATGAATCCCAGTGCGAGCATTAGCAATCCAAAAACAATAGTGTCATTTGTAAAAAACGGTTGGTTATCCATAAAGTTGATTGTATTTTAAGTTAGCTAATATAAAGTATTATTATTGCCCTACAAAAGATAAAGATCATTGCAATATTGAGCAAAATTAAGATTTAAAACTTTTTTACTTCCTTTTCTAAAAATTTAAGTTCTCATACAAATTATTCACCCGCTTACTATATCTCTTACGGATATAGTAAGCGGGTGAATGGCTAATTTTGTTTATTGGTCGAAAATAGTTGGCAAAAACTCTTGAGAATAAATGCCAATATTCCCCTCTTGAGAGAGCCTGTCTCGCTTTTTTGCGGAGGTTAGGGGTGTGTTTTTTAAAATGGCTAAACAATTACTCTCATAAATAAAGGTTTACTTCGAGTTAAATTTTTATCGAGTGGCATATTTCTTTGTAAAAATAACTGCAACATGAAAATTATTCACTCGCTTAGTATCTGTTACGGATATAGTAAGCGAGTGAATGACTAATTTTGTTTATTGATTGAAAATAGTTGGTAATTTTTCCAGAAACATTTTTTATATTCCACTTGTTAATCCAAAAAAGACATAAGCTCTACTGAGGAGGTGTGGGTTTACCTTAATAAATTTCCTACTCTAATTTTTTAGCAATACTTTTCTTCATAGCTTCTTGATTATCTATAGCCAATTGAGCAAATTGAAACAGGCTAAAACTACGGTCTAAGTTTTGAGTTTCGTAACTCACTTTATAATATCTATTGTTATCTAAATAATCTGTTAAAGCTCTAATACCGTGTAAAAATGGTAATAACACGGGCCCTAATGGCAACAATTCTTTTTCTTTTTGAGATAAAAAGTTTCCATTTACTGCCAAGCCATCAATAAAGGCGTCAAACAATTCATTGGTGAAATTTATAATAGATAAATCTTTTTCATCTTCTACGGCAGTATTTGCAATTGTTCTTATGGCGTCACCAAAATCATAAAGAAATGTTCCTTTCATAATGGTATCTAAATCAATTAAACAAAGTGCTTTATTACTTTTAGAAAACAAAATGTTATTTAGTTTGGTATCATTATGGCAAGCTTTTACAGGCAATTCATCTAAGTTAATTGCTTTAAGCATTGAAATATTTTCTTCAACAAATGTTATTGCTTTTTGTGCTTTTTCAATAGTTTCGGGTTTGGCTTTTTTAAAGGCTTCCTCAAACTGTTCGTGTCTAAATGATATGTTGTGAAATTTAGGAAGCGTATCTTCTAGTTTTTCAACATCAACATCAGCTAATAGTTTATGGAACAAGCCGATAATTTTTCCTGCTTCATAAGCAATTTCTGGGTTTGTTGTTGTATTATACACTACACTACCTTTAATAAATGTCATCAATCGCCAAACATCATCTGTTTCTTCTTCTCTAAAAAAAGAATCGCCCAAATCTGTTTTAGCAAGTGTAATAGACTGATAATTTTCATGATCTAACAACGGTAGCACCAGGTCTAAATTTTTGATTAAAGAATTTATATTTATAAATACTTTGGTATTGATTCGTTGCAAAACATAGGTGGGGTTACCCGCATGAGAAACTAAGTAGGTATCATTAATAAATCCGTTAGATATAATTTCAAATTCATAAGTATGCTGCAAAATTTGAAATTTACTTATAATATTTTTTAATTTTTCCATAAAGGAGAGGGATATTTTTGATTCAAAGTCATATCTTTTAGTGTTTGCACAGCGTTTTCTTTATCTTCAGCATAAGTTACACCAAACCATGACGAAGAAGGTTCTGTTAATCTTATTTTAACATTTCTTTCATCAATCATGTCTTGAATAACTAAAGGAATATAAATTTCACCTTTTTCAATATTTGATTTTTTATTTAAAAATTTAATGAGATAAGACTCAATTTCACTAAAAAAAGAAGAATCACAAATCCAAAAATTCATAGAAGCTTGCTCTTCGTTTGTTAAAGGTGTATTGGTTTCTAAGTCAATAATTGATTTACCATCAATCTTTATTTTTGTAAGCTCATCTATTTTCTTAAGCAAACCATTTTCAACTTTACAAACTCCTCTAGATACAGATCCGTGATTGGATAATGTATCTTTTAATGAATAAGGAACGAGTCCATATAGTTTTTCGTTAGCATATTTTTTTATCAAACTTGATGCTTTTTTAAAAGCATCAGCACCATAAAAATCATCTGCATTAAATACAATAAAACTGGTATCTATATAATCTCTTGCAGCCCAAACTGCATGTGCTGTTCCCCAGGGTTTCTCTCTATCAAATTTTTCATTGATTGCAGAAGGTAAATCTTCAATATTTTGCGCAACAACATCAATTTTAATATTTTTAGGAAGTCGGTTTTGTAAATAATCATTTACATCATTTACAAATTGTTTTTTTGTAATGATCACAACATGGTCAAAACCATTATTGAGTGCATCATAGATGCTAAATTCAAATAAATACTCTTTATTTGGTCCTAAATGATCAAATTGTTTTAAGGCTCCGTATCTACTGCCATTTCCAGCAGCCATAATTAGTAGTGTCATAAATGTAATTTATCAATTTTAACTAACAAATATAAAGATTAATATTCTTTATTATAAATATAACTTTTCAAAATTATAAAGAAAGTTTAACTATACAATATTTAGGGCAAAATTACACTTTAAGATAGTTGCAATATTGAGCAAAATATAAGATTTAAAGCTTTTTTACTTCGAATTATATCAATTTAATTATAAAACTTGTCATTAATAAATTGAATTGTTTTTTGCTTAGATGAGGCAAAAAACAAAGAATAAATATTTTTTTTTTGTAAAACACATCTCAAACCTCTCTCAATAGAGAAATATTGGTATTTATTCTCTGTTTTTTTTATCCCATTTGTTCTAATTTTACTATCAGATAAACAGTTACAACTTCAGAGAAAATGTAGCATTATTTAAATGCACAACGGGTTGAAATAATATTTTTTTATCGTTTTAAATTAATCTATTCTTACATTTGTGACAAAGAAACTTAAAACTGCGTCAAATAAAAGTATGATTCTACCCTAATACAATATTATATTTCATGTAAATTAAATAAACTTTACTTATTTTTGAAATAAAAATTCTTATGAAGAGATTCTTTTTAATCTTTCTTATATGTTATCCATTGTTTGTTTCTTCGCAAGGAAATTCTCAATATGGTAGCACAAAACATATTGAAAAGATGAATAGTACACTGAATATGAAATTTGGATTAGACAATGATGCCGAATCATTTGTGTTTGAAAATGCAATCAACAGATACAGTATTGAACCAAATATCAATACCAGAGTTGTAATATCTGCCTATTATAGATTTATTTCTCTTAAAGTTGGCTTTGCTCCTAAATTTTTATCGAATATAGATACTGGTATAAAAGGTAAAACTAATATGTTTAAAATTCAAGGTGATATTTTTTTTAAAAACTGGCTACAAAGCTTTGAATATTTGAATGTGAAAGGTTACTTTATTAATGATAAAAAAAATTTAATTGCGCCTATAATTCCTCCTCTAGAAGATTTTCAAATTCTTCCTAATTTAGGAACAGTATCTCTTAGCGGTTCTCTTGGATATAAATTCAACGATGATTTTTCTTTAAAAGCACTATTAAATCAAAATGAAATTCAACGAAGAAGTGCAGGGAGTACTATTTCAAGTCTAAATTATGGTTATTTTAAAATGCTTGATAAAACACAAGACATAAATCTAAGGAGCTATAGCATTGCTTTACACACTGGTTATATTTACACTTATGTACTCAACCGTAAATGGTATTCTAGCATAGGAATTATACCTGGCCTAGGTAAAGAGTATAACAAACGAATTACTAAAGTTGAAGAAGAAAACATATTAGAAAAAGACAACAACTTTGTATTTCATTTAAATGCCCATTTTGGTTTGGGTTACAATTCCAGGAAGGTTTACGGAGGAGCATTTTTAAAAGGAATTACTGCTAATAGAGGAAAAAATTCTCTAATTGGATTCAATACAGCCAGAGGTATTTTCCAACTTTATATTGGATATCGATTTAAAGCTCCAAAACCTCTAAAAGAAGGTTTTGATTGGCTAGAAGATCAAATCCCTATTAAATAAAACTTTATAAATTCTAAAAAAATAAATCTTAAAATTTCAAAAAAAATATTTAATATTAAAGATTCACAAAAGAAAAGCACATGAAAAAATACATTAAATTACTTATTCTACTTATAGTTTATCAAGTATCTGCTCAACAGGGAGGCATGTGGATTCCTTCACTTTTAGAAGGTATAAATGAAACTGAAATGCAAAATTTGGGCAGTAAATTATCTGCAAAAGATATTTACGATGTAAATAACTCAAGCTTAAAAGATGCCATTGTACATTTTAATAGAGGCTGTACTTCCGAAATAATTTCTGACAAATCTCTTTTATTAACCAATCATCATTGTGGCTATGGAGCTATTCAATCACATTCATCAATTGAACATGATTATTTAAAAGATGGTTTTTGGGCAATGACTGGTGATGAAGAATTGCCAAACCCAGGTATGGTTGCAACTTTTATTAAGCGAATTGACGATGTATCCAAACAAATTCTTAAAGGAGTTTCAGATAATTTATCTGCAAAAGAAAAACAATCAAAAATTGATAAAAATATTGCATTGGTCAAGAAAAATGCAATTAAAGAAAGTTGGCAAGATGTAAAGGTTAAACCTTTTTATAAAGGTAACCAATATATACTTTTCATTACCGAAACTTTTAAAGATTTAAGATTAGTTGGTGCTCCACCTACTTCTATTGGAAAATTTGGTTCAGATACTGATAACTGGATGTGGCCTCGTCATACAGGTGATTTTTCATTATTCAGAATTTATGCTGATAAAAATAATAAGCCTGCCGAATACAGTAAAGAAAATGTTCCATACAAACCCAAGCACTTTTTACCCGTTTCTTTAGATGGTGTTTCCGAAAACGATTTTACTTTAGTATTTGGTTTTCCAGGAAAAACCGATGAATATTTACCATCTATTGCTATAGATCAAATGGTTTATAAAATAAATCCAGCAAAAATTGAAATTAGAAATGAAGCTTTAAAAATTGTAGATAAATTTATGCGTGCCGATGATAAGATAAAAATTCAATACTCTTCAAAGTATGCACAAATTGCCAATTATTGGAAAAAATGGATTGGAGAAAATCAAGGAATTAAAAAATCAAAAGCTATTGAAAAAAAGCAGAAACAAGAAAAAGAATTCTCTCAAAAGGTTGAAAATAATTCAAAATACAATAATCTTCTTTCTCAATTTTCAAAATTATATAACGAAATTGATGATGTTGCTCTAGCTAGATCTTATTGGGCTGAAATAGTTTACAGAAATGTAGAATTATTAAATACATCGATAAAACTTTATCAATTTGAATATGGAATTCTAAAAAACCCTTCTTCATTTAAAGAAGAACGCAACAAACTGATAAAAAGCTATACCTTATTTTACAAAAACTATAATGCAAAAGTTGATGAACCAGTTTTTGAAAAATTAATGACTTTGTATCAAGAAAAAATTCCTTCAACATATTTATCAAACTCCTTAAAAAATACTGACATCAAAAAGTTGACTAAAGAAATTTACGCAAATTCTAAATTAACTAATCTAAAAGATTTAGAAAGTTTATTAAAAGGGTCATATAAAGATGTTTTAAAAAAAATAAATACAGATAAAGGGTATCTTTTAGGTAAAGAATTATCGGAAGAATTTTACATCAATATTAATCCTAAATATAATGAGATTCAACTTCAAATTCAAGCTGTACAAAAAACATATATGAAAGGTTTAATGGAAGTTTTTCCTGATGCTAGATTTTTTCCTGATGCCAATGGTACACTAAGAGTAACTTACGGAAAAGTAAATGGATATTATCCTCGTGATGCAGTTTATTACCAACCTGTATCCTATTTAAAAGGTGTGATGGAAAAATACATACCTAATGATTATGAGTTTGATGTTCCACAAAAATTGATAGATTTATATAATAATAAAGACTATGGCATTTATGGTGAAAATGGTAAAATGCCTATCAATTTTATTGGAACCAATCATACAACAGGAGGCAACTCTGGAAGTCCGGTAATTGATGCTCACGGAAATTTAATTGGATTGAATTTTGATCGGGTTTGGGAAGGAACTATGAGTGATTATAATTATGATCCTGAAATTTGCAGAAATATTATGGTTGATGCCCGATATATTTTATTCATCATTGATAAATATGCTGGTGCTAAAAGATTAATTGATGAAATGAAATTGGTTCATCCAAAAAAGAAATAATATTAAAAACCTGAGTTCGGTGTAACAACTTTT
>JAKITG010000061.1 GCA_021648195.1 Flavobacteriaceae bacterium
ATTTCTAAAAGAGGATTTTGTGTTGTTAAATTAGAGGGAAATGGAATAGCTAAGAAAGTACGAATTCAGGAAAGCAAAACACCTATCAATAGCAATGAATACCTAATAGAATACACCTCAAAGCAAGAGAGAGGTATAAATATCGGTGCAGAGTCTTTCTTTTTTCAAGAAGGAGAAGCAGAGAAATATGAGAATGCTAAATATGGAGGAATAAAAGTAGACAATCAAGGAAACAGTATTTTGATTGGATTATTTGATGAAAATCGTAAAAAAATAGAATAAATTTTACCAACAATAGCTAGAAAGCATAGGGGGTTTTGGTGGTAAATTAAAAATTTTGAGCTTTAAATGAAAACCGCCAAACCAATCCCGGAGATGAATTTAAAAAGGCTAATATTAAAAATAGGACGAGATAAATTATTTGATATTTTAAAAACAAATAATTTATTGGTTAAACCTAAAAAATAATTTTGTAAAATCACCAATTCGTATCATCATTTTCAAAAATCTGTAAAATTAGGAAAAGAGAAATTTTATATTAATCACCGACTGATAGCAATACTAGAAAAAGAATAACGAACCGCTAACAAAACTCCAATTTTAGCATATTCTCGTTAAATGTGCAAAAAATCAGAAGTGGAAAAATTGAATTGAATTTTATCAATTTAAAAAAATTAAGTAACGGATTTTATTTAATTAGAATTATAAATAATGAGACAAATATATCAATCAATTAAAGTGATTAAGGAAGTAATTAAGGCTAATAAAATATATATAATAGCGATTTTAGTGCTAAATCTGCCTGCTGGCAGGTTCAAAGGTTGTATTTTTGCACAAAGTTTAGTGGTATTCCAATACCAAAATTTTGGTACAGGAGAAAGGTTCGTACCTTAAAATTTGCTACTATTCTTATACCAAACACAGTCACAATACAAACGCTGAATTATGAAGAGAATTTTAGGAGCCATTTTAATTACAATTTTAGTAAGTTGTAATTCTAATACTAAAGCAGAAAAACAACTACTTAAAAAAGAAAATGAACTTTTACAAAGAGAATTAGAATTGACAAAAAAAGAACAAAAATCTGATTCTAAAAAAACTGCTATAAAAATGGAGGAAAAGATAAAACCAACTAAAAAACTAATTGGTTACACTTTTAAAAATTTCCATATTTCAGAAAATAGTGTCGGAATTTTCTCCAAAGGAATGACTATTTCTAATATTTATAATGCAATTCCGAAAGAACAAATTAAGAAAAAAGTCGGTTACGGAGAATTTGCAGACAAGACCTATGACGATTATGAAATTTATGATTCGAATGGAAAAAAAATATTAATTTTAACACCAAAACAAAACGGAAACACAAAATCAAAAATCACCCGAATTTTAATTTTAGATAAGAGATTTAAAACAACCGAAAAAATTGGTTTAAATTCAACTTTTGGAGATTTAGAAAAATATTATTCAATTGATAAAATTTCACCTAATATGGAATATATTATATTGGAAATTAATCATATTAATGCTTGGTTTAGTATTAAAAAGACTAAACTTCAAGAAGGTTGGTGGAATGGTAGCAGAATTGATAAATCAAAAATTTCGAAAAAATTAAAATTTGACGGAATTACAATATGGTGGAAATAAGAAAGTGGCTAACAAAGAAGTGTATAAGCAATAAGAGTTTCAGTGCTTAATCCAAAGTTCAGTGCATTCTATGAAGGCGTATTTCCTCCAGAGGCGGACAAGTGTTTTTATGCAAAAATACCGCACTCTCTTGTCTTCTAATTATTTAAATCAAGATTTTTGCGACTTGAGTAAATGAAGTTTGACGCTTATGCGAAGCCTCGGGAATCATTAAAAAAATAATAAATATAAACACATGAAAAAAACGATATCACTAATTCTACTTTTAGTTACAATCGCTATCTATTCACAAGAAAATGAGCGACCAATTGAATTTATAACTGTTGAAACGCCTCCCGTTTATAGTGGATGCGAAAAGTTAAAATCGGCTTCAAATAAAAAAGCTTGTTCTACCAAACGCTTGATGAAACATATTAACGATAATTTTGATATGTCAGTTTCAGAAAAAACAAGTTTAGGTGCGGGTCAATATAATGTTTACACTTCTTTTGTGGTTGATAAGGACGGAAAAACAACAAACATAAAGACCAAAGGCAATGATTACAAACCTTTCGTTGATGAAGCAATTAGACTAATTAAATCAATTCCGCAATATAAATTACCAGGTGTTCAAAGAGGAAAAATTGTAAAGGTAAGATTTAATATTCCTATTGCTTTTATTGTTGAAATAGAAGAACAATAGTTTGAAGTTCAAAAATATCTTTGATTTTTATTTAAAGATTATAATTTTGTATATTATCTTTACTCTTTCGAAGAGATAATTCAGTTTAACTCAAATCAAGATTAAATGGTATAGATTCTAAAGGCTTAAGAAATAAGTCAAATTGAAGATAAAACTCTATTGCTTATATATTCAAAAAAAATAGCTTCTGATAAATATTACAATAAAATATAAACGCTTTTAATTTAACAAGTGAAACTGTTGATTACACAAATCTATCTCAAAAAATGAATAAAAGACCTATAAAATTTTGAAAGAAAACGACCAATACAAACTGCATGAGAAAGCAAGAAAACGAATCAAACAGAAAAAACAATTATATTTTCATTTTATATTGTTTTTAGTAGGTTCTATATTTCTTGTAATTTTAAATAAAGTAATCAAATTCAAACCCGAATACGATTGGTTTGCTTGGGCTATTCTTGTTTGGCTATTTAGCCTAACAATTCATACAATCAATGTGTTTTTTATGAAACGTTTTTTTGGAAAGGATTGGGCTCGTATTGAAACTGAAAAATTGATTGAAAAACACCAAGAAAAAGTTGAGGAGTTAGAAAAAAGATTAGACGAAAAAGGTGTTTTTATTTCCGATACTTCTGGAGAAGAAATTAAATTTTGAAAATTAACTAATGATTACAATTATTGCAGCAATTGCTAAAAATAATGCGCTTGGTAAAGACAACAAATTGATATGGCATTTACCTGCTGATTTGAAACGATTTAAAAAAATCACAAATGGGCATCATATTATTATGGGAAGAAAAACCTTTGAATCTTTAGGCAAGCCACTCCCAAATCGAACTACAGTAATTATTACCCGAAATAAGAAGTACAAAGTAAAAGATTGTATTGTAGTAAATTCTTTAGCTGAAGCTATAGAAAAATCAAAATCTGATGACAATCCGTATATTCTTGGAGGTGCTCAAATCTACAAGCAAGCCATGAAAGTAGCAGATTTGTTAGATATTACCTTTGTGCATCACGAATTTGATGCTGATGTTTTTTTTCCTGAAATTGATAAATATGTTTGGAAAGAGTTTTCACGTGAGGATTTTAAAGCTGACGAAAAAAATAAATATGATTTTAGTTTTGTAAAATATAAAAGAATCTAGGGAAAACTCTAAATATCAACTCATGAATGCTCATGACAAATCTCAAGTTGTGAAAAGAGCTTCTGCAACAGCCTTAGTGTCGGTAAAACAATAAAAGCACTTCAACTAAGAAGTGCTTTTACTCATACTAACTCAAAATTAATCACAAAACAAAAATTTGGGGAAATTCTGCTTCTGCTAACTAGTTTGCAATTTTTGTGCCAAAACAATAATAGAAGTGTTAGCGTTTTGTTAATATTGTAATGGTTTTATTTAATCTCTAATAAAAAAGGCAACCTAGTTTGTATTCCTTTTAACTGAGTCATCTCCTTTATACTTTTGTAAATATTATAATTATCAGCACCTAATTCTTCTTTTAAAACACGCTGTGTTTTACCACTAAAAGGGGTTTTGAAAAGGTCTTCTAAATTTTTTTTATAATCGGGATAATTCCTCACTTTATACTCGTCAACTTCAGCCAATTCAGCAGCAGCTGCTACAGCATCATCTAAACTTCCTAAAGCATCAACCAAACCGTTTTCAACAGCTTCTTTTCCCGTCCAAACTCTTCCTTGTGCAATTTTATCAACGGCTTCAAATGTCATATTTCTACCTTTAGCTACTCTATTGATAAAGGTGGTATAGATTCGCTCAACACCTTCTTTAGTTACGGTATAAAACCCTTCTGAAATAGGTTCAAACGGACTATAACCTATCGATTGTTTATTCGTGCCTATTTGCTCAGCATTGATACCCAATCTTTCTGTAAGTCCACTAAAGTTTGGCAACATTCCAAATACACCAATACTACCTGTGATTGTTGTTGGTTCAGCAAAAATTCTATCAGCATTACAGGCAATATAATAACCTCCTGATGCTGCTAAATTACCCATAGAAACTACCAAAGGCTTTTCTTCTTTGGTTAACTCTAACTCTCTCCAAATTAAATCGGAAGCCAATGCGCTACCTCCAGGAGAATTAACTCGTAAAACAATAGCTTTTACACTACTTGACTTTCTAGCTTTTTTTAATGCTTTAATAATCATTTCCTGACCAATATAATTTTCATCTCCTTTACCATACATAATATCCCCCTGAGCATAAATTATAGCTATTTTATTTTTAGATGAAGAAGAAATTCTTCCTTTGCCTGTATTTATATAATCTTTTAAATTTATGATATTCAATTTTTCATCTTCTGGAGTTTCTGATAAACCTTTAAGCATATCATCGTACTGATCTCTAAAATATTCATTATTAATCATACCATTATTTACTGCTAGTTTTGGATTTCTAGCCAATAATTCATCTGCAATATGATTAATTTCTTCATTGCTTTTATTTCTACTACTAGCAATATCATCTACCATCTCTCCCCAAATAGAATTTAAAAATGCCTGTGTTTGTTCTCTATTAGCATCACTCATTTCATTTTCTAAAAATGGTTCAACAGCACTTTTATATTTTCCATGACGAATAACTTCCATTTTCACTCCATATTTGTCTTGAAAATCTTTAAAATATAATAAATGACCTCCCAAACCTTTAAAATCAATTCCTCCAACAGGATTTACATAAATTGAATCGGAAACAGAACTTAAGTAATAGTTTTTTTGATCGTAATAATCAGCATAAGCAGTAATGAACTTACCCGATTCTTTAAATTCAAATAATTTATTTCTAATTGCCTGAGTTTGTGCAATACCAGCATTTATTTGTAAGGTTTCAATACTTATACCTATAATATTATCATCGTATTTTGCATTTTCAATAGCGTTAATTATAGTATTTAAACCCATTTTATTATCTCCAAAACCCAATATTTCTTCAAAAGGATCTGAACCTTTTGGAGCATAGTCTTTAATTTCTTCCTCTAATTTTAATGTAAGTATCGTATTGCTCTTTACATTAATCTCTTTACTTCCTCCTAATGAAGAACCCGCTACACTTGCAACAGCTATCATTACCATAAACATGATAAAGAATGAGATAAAAATTCCCAAAATAACTGCTAATAATTCTCTTAAAAATGTCATATAAATTTGTTTTCTGATTTGACGATAATTGTATCTAAAAGTTACAATTTATAAAAATATGATTACAAATATAACCTTTTATCCTTTTGTTTTATTTTCTTTGTAGCGACAACCTGAGTTTGGCTAATAATTTTTTTACAGCTTTAATGAATTTTTTCATAAACGAAATAAATTTTTGAAGAACTAACAGGTTAATTCAATAAAATATGTTGAAGTATATGGGAAAATTCATAAAGCCCAAAGAGAAATCAAACAAAAGGCAATCTTTAAAAAATAAAATTCTTGAAATAACTTATTATTCCTGTAAATTTTATTTCTCAAATCTTACCTTCTTTTTAGTTTCTGTAAGTTAAATTCTTAGCCAAACTCAGGTTATAAAATGAAAATAGTTAAAACTGCATACTTATCCTTAGGAAGTAATACTGGAGACAAATTAAAAACCCTACAAAATGCCGTAGATTTAATTGATGCGCAAATCGGACAGGTAAAAAATATTTCTTCTATTTATAAAACTGAATCATGGGGATTTAATAGTAGTAATTTCTTTAATATCTGCATAGAAGTATCAACCATTTTAAATCCTAAAAATTTAATCGAGAAAGTACTTGAACTTGAAAATAAATTGGGTCGAGAAAGAAAAAATTCCTCTCATTATGTTGACAGAACTATTGATATCGATATTTTACTTTTTGGCAATGAAATTATTTCTCATGACAATTTAAAAGTACCTCATTCAAAAATGTTGGAACGCAAATTTGTTTTGGTTCCACTAACAGAAATTGCACCAAATATTATTCATCCTATAGTAAATCAATCTATACAAAACTGTTTAAACAACTGTAATGACACGGGTAGTATTGAAAAAACTAGTTTTAAATTAACTCAACCTATATTACTTGTTGAAAAATTTAATTATATTGCTATTGAAGGAAATATTGGTTCTGGAAAGACTTCACTTGCAAAAAAAATTGGCAATGATTTTAACGCTAAATTAGTTTTAGAACGTTTTGCCGACAATCCCTTTTTACCAAAATTTTATGATGATAAAGATCGCTATGCTTTTACTTTAGAAATGAGTTTTTTAGCAGATAGGTACCATCAACTTACTGATGGTTTGGCTCAATTTGATTTATTTAAAAATTTTATTGTTTCTGATTATTTTATTTTTAAATCGCTCATTTTTGCTCAGGTTACACTACCCAGCGAAGAATACAATTTGTACCGTAAAATGTTCGACATTATGTACAAAGAAATTTCTAAACCTGATATTTATGTTTACTTGTACCAAAACACCGAACGCCTTTTAGAGAATATCAAAAAACGAGGTAGATCGTATGAACAAAATATTCAACCTGAATATTTAGATCAAATCCATAAAGGATATCTCAATTTCATCAAAACCAGAGCGCATTTAAATACCTTGATTATTGATGTTTCTGAACTAGATTTTGTAAATAATGAAACGGATTATCAATTTGTTATCCGTAAAATTTCGGAGTTTAAAATTTGATTGGCTTTTAAATAAGTGAAAATCTCATTTGCAATAAAAGTATAGACTTCATTTTTGGCTCTTGCTAAATTTTGTTATGGATAAAATAATATCTTACTTCAACTCCAACTTCTCAGCAAAATAATCGCAAAAATCACGCATGGTAGCACTCATTTTTTCATCATTGGTTGCCATTTCAAAAGAATCTGCCATAGAGACTAAGGTTTGATGAAAGAATTGTTTCATCTCATCAACTGGCATCTCTTTAGTCCATAAATTAATTTTGTAAGTATCTTTACTTTCACTATCCCAAACAGAAAGTAGTAAGGCTTTCGATTCTTTATTTTTTATATTCCCATCATCTGCAGACCAATATAATTCTTCGGGAACTCTATTCTCATCTAAACCTACTTTTATTTTTATTTCTGAACTGTGTTTTATTGACATACTCACTTTGTTTAATCGTGTAATTGTTCGTTATTAGTTACTGGCTGTTAGTTTAGGTGTAAAAAATTTAAAACAACAAATCCTGATTATTTGCAAATTACCTTATAATTATATGAAAATCATCATTTATTTTTTTAAAAAATAAGACTAATTATAGCCTTAATAAACTAACTTTTCTTCGGTTTGTATTTTGAGTGTTTAAAAATTTCTTCATTATCGGTAACCATTATTTCTTGTAAAGGAGCATCATTATTGTTTATATATGATTTCACAATCTGCCAACCAAACCAAACGCCAATTCTTCCTGGAGAATCTTTATCAACTTCTAAAAAAAACTTTGAAAATGGTGCTTCTTCTATAAATCGAGCAACTAATTGAGGGTTTGAATCATAAAGCATCTCGTTTTGTATAAAATACTTCCAAATATCTATTTCACTATTTTCAGCCCAACCCATTTGATTGATTGAATATCCTATGATTTCATTTTTTTAACATTAGGCAAAAATGCTTCTGCTAAAGCTAATTTTTTACCTTCCTGAATCATTTTACCAATTAAATTATTATTAGATGATGGTGGAATAAAATGTTTGACAAATTTTTCAGCTACAGCCACGATAAGATGTTCTTTGGTGTAATTCTGTTTTACGTAATTTGGAAATTCATTATATACTTGATTATCTTTTCCTAAAAATATATCTAGAGAAATAAACAACAAACTATCAGCCAAAACCACATTGTTTTCGTAGTCAACATTAGTTAAAATTGTAATTATTTTGGGTTCATAGAAGTTAGGATAGTAATATTTTATATGTTTAAACAATGAATTTAACTCGCTTTTTTTACTAGAAAAATCGGAATATAATTTTTGAGATTCTAAAAATAATTCTTGCTCATCTTTGTTTTTCATTTTATTGATCCACACACTATCTGGATTTGATTTTGGAAACAAATACGGGAATTCTGATTTTAATTCGCCTAACTTTTCTGGAGCTGTAGTATAAAATTTTTGGTCAAAACGCTTAACAATAGTTTCGACTTCTATATTACTTAGGTCTATTTCACTCGTTTTATCTTTTATACAACTTAAAAAAGTAAAAAATAATAATAGTAAAAAAAGAGATAATTTAATGAATTTGGATATTACAAGTTTCAATTATAGATTATTTTAGTTTTATTTTAATATTTTTGTGTTTGAAAAAACAACATAAATTTTTATGCTGTAAATATACATAAACTCATTATAAAAAATTATACTGAGTTCATCTCTGATTATAAAATATCAATTATTTTTTCACAGAGGAAACTTAACTAAATACTTTTAATATGAATGTAGAAAAGGTAACAAGTCATATTGTAGAATGGCTAAAAAATTATGCAATTTCAGCCCGTGTAAACGGTTTTGTAATAGGTGTTTCTGGTGGAATTGACTCTGCACTTACCTCAACATTATGTGCCAAAACGGGATTACCTCTTTTATGTTTAGAAATGCCTATTCATCAAGCCGAAAGTCAGGTAAACCGTGCAAATGAACATATTTCACAATTAAAAAAACGTTTTAACAATGTAAGTTCTCAAATGATAGATTTGACTTCAACTTTTGAAGAATTTAAATCCACTGTACCTAGCAAGGGAGATTCAAAAAAGGTTGATTTATCACTTGCTAATACTCGTGCAAGAATAAGAATGACAACCTTATATTATTTTGCAGGAATTAATGGATTTTTGGTTGCGGGAACAGGAAATAAAGTAGAGGATTTTGGTGTTGGTTTTTATACAAAATATGGTGACGGAGGAGTTGATTTGAGTCCGATTGCTGATTTATTAAAATCGGAAGTTTATGCACTTGCAAAACATATAGGTGTGCCAAATTCTATTCAAAACGCACAACCCACTGATGGTTTATTTGGGGATTCTCGTACTGATGAAGATCAGCTAGGGGCTAGTTATGATGAATTAGAATGGGCTATGCAACAATACGACAATGAAAAATCTATAGACCATTTTAATGGTAGAGAAAAAGAAGTTTTTAAGATATATACTCGATTACATTGTGCCAATACGCATAAAATGATAGCTATTCCTGTTTGTAAAATTTCTGAAAGTCTTAAAACCTGAGTTCGATTTTTCTCTTTTCTAGAGAAATTTCTTGCGAAGAAAGCACAGCATCATCAATATTTGTCTATATTTCTTCAATTTCACGACAGAAAATTACCCTAGATGCTTTTTTAAAATTGGAAAAAATTAAAATAATAGAGAGATATGGAAATCAATATTAACGTAAATGATTTATAAGCAACAACTAAGTTTGTCAAATTGAATATAAAAAAAATGGAATAATATGTCGGAACAAGCACATAACGAAAAATGCAAACAATGTAATAATAAATTATTTGGCGATTTCTGTTCTAATTGTGGACAGCCTCAAAGATTAAAAAGAATAGATGGACAATACATTATTTCTGAAATTGGTAGTGTTTTAAATTTTGATAAGGGAATACTTTTTACAATAAGGGAATTATTATTGCGACCTGGATTAAGTATTAGAAAGTTTATTCTTGATGATAGAAATCGACTTGTAAAGCCTGTTGTTTTTATCATAATTACCTCATTGATTTATACTATATTTCAACAGTTATTTCATTTTGAAGATGGATATACAGGTTATTCAACTGGAGAAGGAAATTCAGCAACTTTATCAATCTTTAATTGGATTTCTAATAATTATGGTTATAGTAATATTTTAATGGCAATTTTTACTGTACTTTGGATTAAGATATTTTTCAGAAATTATAATTACAATTTTTTTGAAATCCTTATTCTTTTGTTTTTTTTGATGGGGATTGGAATGTTGATGTTTTCAATTTTTGGAGTTATTAGTAGTCTAATTGAAATAAATATTTTAGATAAAGGTGGTGCCATAATCACAATTTTATACATTTCTTGGGGAATTGGACAATTTTTTGATAAAGGAAAAATAGTAAATTATTTTAAAGGATTTCTAAGTTATATGCTTGGAATGATTTCATTTGCATTTATGGCACAGGCTTTGGGAATTTTGATTGATATGATTAATAAAAGTAGTTAACAAAATATAAACGTAATTGCGGTTTTTGTGCTAAATTCAAAGTTAATACCTTTGTACAAAATTTAATGATAAATTGAATGGTAAATGCATTGAAATCTGCAACTCCGTATATTCAAATCGTTAGTACATTAAACAACCTTTTAGAAAAGCTGACATCATAACAGTTTAATGAAAAATGAAAGAAAATTTATAGTTATGAAAATAAAATCTTTAATTCATTTACTCTTGGCAGGTTTATTTGTCTTTTGTCAATCTTGCTCAAAAGACAGTGGTAATCCTAATCCGATTACTCCGCCATCGTCAATTGATATAGTTGGACTTTCCAAAATAGAGGATATATTAAATGGTGATGATCAAAATTTAATTGACTTATTAAATATCGTTAGGGGTAGTGTTGGAAAAAGAGGTTCTGCGTCGAAAACTATTTGGAGCAGAAAGAATATCTATGGTTTAGGTTTATATATTAGTGCAAATCATGTTTATAATATTAATGGCTGGAATTCTAGAAGTGCTGAGTTTTTTGACATAACTTCTGAAAATCTAGGGATTTTTGAAACTTCACAAATCCCACCAACTAGCGGAGATATTGTCTTTGGAAATACTTTGATAGCAGATTTCCCTTTGATTCATTTTGATATTTCACCGTCTGCTACCAATACCTCTATATTACCATCTGAGGATTTTTATATAGGTATCATTGATAATCAACGTGTCAAGCAAGGTGACTTTCCTCAATATCCAAACTTAGTCCAAATCAATATTCCTTTGAATATGTATGATCCATATAATCGGACGAAACTTGACCAAACCTGGAACACGCCTTATGATGGTGAAAATGCAATCTTGGTTGGTTATCCTCAAGATGAAGAGAATTATCCGAATGGAGTAGTCGTTACAGGAAAAATTCTTTCGGACTTAGAAGCAGAAACAATAATTGATGAATTGAAAGCTGCAGGAGATTCTGAAGGTGATATTCCTTATAATTCCCTAGTTGAATTTTTTATAGAAGCACAGGGCTTAGCTGGGATGAGCGGTGGAGGTGCCTTTAATTCGGATGGAGAATTACTGGGTATTATGGTAAGAGCGAGCGATACGGAAAATGCTCCCAGAGTAATTAGAGTAGTGAAAATAACCCATATTAAATCTAAGTTGAACGAGTTCTATAATGATTTATCTCAGGCGGATAAGGAAAAAATAAATTCTTTTATTAGTGGAGAGATTTAAGAAATGAACAGCAGGCAATATTATGTAAAATTCATTGCTTAGGGTCTGTTACAAAATAACCTTTACATTTTGCCTTGTTCTTTTGCACACTAACAGTGTTAAAAATACTCACTTTAGCTAAGGCTATACCTGCGTTTTTTGCCTCGTTATTGCACAAAATAACGT
>JAKITG010000062.1 GCA_021648195.1 Flavobacteriaceae bacterium
TAAAAGCTCCTAATACCATAGTACCAATAATAGAACCGACATACGATTCGAATAAATCTGCACCCATACCAGCAACATCTCCAACATTATCTCCAACATTGTCTGCAATTGTAGCAGGGTTTAATGGATGATCTTCTGGAATACCTGCTTCAACTTTACCTACTAAATCGGCTCCAACATCAGCAGCTTTGGTATAAATACCTCCACCAACACGTGCAAATAATGCAATTGATGACGCTCCTAGTGAAAATCCAGAAAGTACATTTAGTACCAATGATAAGTTTTCAGTTCCAGACCACATCCCTTGATAAATCATAAATAAACCGCTCAATCCAAGTACACCTAAGCCAACAACACCTAAGCCCATTACGGCTCCTCCAGCAAAAGCAACTTCTAATGCTTTACCTAAAGAGGTTCTTGCTGCCTGTGTAGTTCTTACATTTGCTTTCGTTGCAACTTTCATTCCTATAAAACCTGCTAAAGCAGAACAAATAGCTCCAACAATAAATGATACTGCTACCATTCCGTTAGACCCAGCTTCTGAAGCTCCTTTAAAATATAATAGAATGGCTACTGCTACTACAAAAATTCCTAAAACTTTGTATTCAGCCTTTAAGAATGACATTGCTCCTTCAGCAATATTCTTTGCAATTCTTGACATTTTTTCATTACCTTCTTCTTGTTTAGAAACCCATGCATTTTTAATAAATACAAATACAAGAGCTAGAATACCAAATACAGGTAAATAATTTACGATTAATTCCATTTTTATAATTCTTTGATTTAATTAATTTTTTTAACGGGGCTAAAAGTAGTAAAATAAGCTTGATAAAAAAAACCTAACATAATGTTAAACCAAGGCAAACGCACACTTTTTTCTTTAAAAATTTGAATAAAAAGAGTTATTTTATAGTGATTTATTATTATTATTTATTGTAATTATTCGTATATTATATTGATTATCAATATAATATACGAAATGAAAACAACAAACAAACTTAACTCTTTTTTAGCAAAATAAACAACCCTAGACGTGATTTAATGAAGTTACACAATTTAAACGATATTTTTCTTATTGGAATAATTGCTGTGATTTGTAGTGCAAATACTTGGAATGAAATAGAAATGAAATAGAGCAGTATGCTCTAAAAAAGGAAACGCAACGCAAAACTTTTCTATACTAAACAAAATTGCTCTTAATCTATTAAAAAAGATACTTCTACTAAAAATTAGGAGTTAAAAGCAGAAGATTCAAAGCGGCATGGAGCAATTCTTATCTATTAAAAATACTCAATTTATGATGCGTTTACCCTGATGTATAAACAACTGTACTTTTAATATTTAAAATGGCCACAATAACTTACAATTCATAATCCGAACTTAAGAACATCATAAAATTTCTTATTTGAAAAATATCTAATCAACAATCCAAAAAACTTTATAAATTGTAGAAATGCCGTAAAATCCTTTATACTCTTTTATTTTGACTTTCTTTAGATGAGAAAAATTTATATTTTCTTTCTCTAAAAGCTTGGCTCTATTCAAAATTTCAGGTTTGTCAATTATATCGGTATAAAAAAAGGATTGATTACTTAGTTTTAAGATTGTATCTAAATCTTTAATTTTTAAAAAATGAATGATTTTTTTATTTGGCATTATCCCAGTTTTATAATAATGCTCAGTAAGAACAGATTGCTCCTTAACAACAAATATGTTATCAGAGTGTTCTTCAATAAATTTCACTAAGACATCATCATTATAATATTTAAATTTATTATTTGGGTATAATCCAAAAGAAAAATTCCAAATAAAAAGTGTAATGGAAAGCCAAATAAGCACCTCATAATTAACCTCAATGATATAAAACACAGATAATAAAATCAAAAAAGGTATCATTACTAAGAACTCAACATTACCAACAGCATAAAACGAAAATGCCATGTGCAATGCGAAAATCAATAAATGTGTATTGGCGAATTTAATATTTAGATTTTTTCTTTTTGAGAAAAGATGCCTATAAATTAGCTCTCTTGAAACTTTATACAATAGAACTACTAAGGCTATCAAGGGTACTATAAATAACCAATTATATTTTATTAGAATAATAATTTTTGGATGAATTTCGAAGAAGGTTCTGATACTACTAATAACAATAAAAATCAGATTCATTATACTCAATTCAGACTTTGCTGATCCCGAAAAATAATCATGAAACACAAATTGCCAAATGTTATTAATATTTATATCCTGATAATTATAATAATAAAGAACCAATAAGTAAGCAATGGGAATAATAAGAGTTGGAAGTACATATAAAAAAATTATTTTAAATTGCTTTTTATAAAGTATTACTCCCATTAATAAACCAAGCCACCAAAAAAAATGTATTTGATGAAAGAGACAGGCAAGACTTCCAAAAAAACCACTTAAAAGAATATATAACTGCTTTTCTGAAATTAAATAATTCAAAAAATAATAACTCCCAAGTAAGGAAAATGAAATAGGAATTATATAAGTTTCATTTTCTGTGCCATATCTTAGGGAGCTATAACTAAATGCTGCAATAATAATTGCTGTACATATTTCCTTCTTTCTTATTTTGAGGGTTTTTAAAATTTTTAAAAATATCACTAAATTAATAATGGCAAATAAAGAGTTGACAACTTTCGTCAAAGAAAGCTCGTCAATTTGATTTGAGACATAACTAAATACCTTTGAAAAAAGAAATAGAAATCCGTTATAAAAAAGATGATGAGGTTCAAATAAATCAACTCCATATTTGATTGACGCTGCATAATTATATGCATCTAATGAGGAATTATTTGTAGGAAAAAACAAGTAGAGAATTGCAATGAAAAACAAAAGTTTATAAATGATTTTATTAGTAATTTTCAATTGCATAAATATTCATTTCAACCCGATAAAGACGAAGTTTTTTATTTGTATATTCCCTATCAGATCACTTTTTCTTAATAATTGACTTAGTCCAAATTTTATTGTTACCCTCTATGGGTATGTAATAAATACTGCTTGCTAAATTAGATAAATTAAGGAAGTGTCAGGGCAAACACATCTAAAAAAATTTCATAAACTTCTAAATTATATGTATAATTAGCATTATTTCAGGCTTTAATTTGTCGTTTTTATATTAAAAATATGTATATTATACTGATAATCAATAATATATACACATTTAAAACAACAAGAAAACTTAACTCTTTTTTTAGCAAAACAGACGACCCTAGACGTGACTTAACGAAGTTACACAATTTAAACGATATTCTTCTTATTGGAATAATTGCTGTGATTTGTAGTGCAAATACTTGGAATGAAATAGAGCTGTATGCTCTAGAAAAGGAAACGCAACGCAAAACTTTTCTATACTAAACAAAATTGCTCTTAATCTAATGAACTACCCCGAGGCAGAGCCATCGAGGTATCAAGCGGAAAAAATATTTTTAGATTGATGAAAACCTAAGGTTTTCAAACTTTCCACTTTTACCCCGACGCAGAGCGTCGAGGAATTCTTTAGATTAAAAAATGATACTTCTACTAAAAATTAGGAGTTAAAAGCAGAAGACTCAAAGCGGCATGGAGCAATTCTTATCTATTAAAAATACTCAATTTATGATGTGTTTACCCTGTAGTGTTAAGTTTTTTGTACCTTGGGTGGGAATCGAACCCACACTCTCGAAAGAACTGGATTTTGAATCCAGCGCGTCTACCAATTCCGCCACCAAGGCTTATTTTAGGTGTGCAAATATAAACTAATTGTTAAATATATTTATCTTTTTTAAAATTAAAACTTTGCTTTAAAATATCTCTACTATTGAAATAAATAATTATTTTTACAAAAAAAAATCAAGTCAACTTTTTATCAAAAAAACGCCCTTATGAAACTAAAAATTCCCAAACCCAAAATTTTTGCTAGTTCTCAAAGTATTGAGTTAGCTCAAGAAATATCCGATGAATATGGTTTAGCACTAGGTAAAGTCAAAAAAAATGTTTTTAGTGATGGTGAGTTCCAGGTTTCATTTGAAGAGTCAATTAGAGGTAGGAGAATTTTTTTAATAGGTTCTACTATGCCTCCCAATGATAATTTAATGGAAATGTTGTTAATGATTGATGCTGCCAAAAGGGCATCTGCTCGTCATATAACTGCTGTTATGCCCTATTTTGGTTGGGCAAGGCAAGACAGGAAAGATAAGCCTAGAGTGCCAATTGCAGCAAAACTAGTTGCTAAAATTTTACAAGCTGCAGGAGCTACTCGAGTTATGACCATGGACTTACATGCAGATCAAATTCAAGGTTTTTTTGAAATACCAGTTGACCATTTATATGCTTCCACAATTTTATTACCACATATAAAAGACTTAAATTTAGACAACATTACTATTGCATCACCTGATATGGGAGGATCAAAAAGAGCTTATGCCTATTCTAAGTATTTAAACTGTGAAGTAGTTATTTGTTACAAACAACGAAAAAAAGCAAATATAATTTCGCATATGGAATTGATTGGCAATGTAGAAGGTAGAAATGTTATTATAGTTGATGATATGGTTGATACGGCAGGAACATTAACCAAATCTGCCGATATAATGATGGAGAAAGGAGCAATAAGTGTACGTGCAATTGCCACTCATGCCATACTTTCTGGCGATGCATATAATCGCATAGAAAATTCAAGTCTAAAAGAGTTAATTGTTACAAATACAATTCCTATAAAAAAGACTAGTTCTAAAATAAAAATTGTATCTTGCGCCCCTTTATTTGCTGATGTGATGATTAAAGTTCAAAACAACACATCTATCAGTGATAAATTTTTAATGTAAACAAATTTAATAGAAAAAATGAAATCAATTACAATCAAAGGATCTCAAAGAGAAAGCGTGGGCAAGGTAGCTACCAAAGCCTTACGTAATGCTGGAAAGGTTCCTTGCGTTTTATACGGAGGAGACAACCCAATTCACTTTTCAGCAAATGAATTAGTATTTAGTAAATTGGTATATACTGCAAAAGTATATACTGCAAAGATTGATCTTGAAAGCGGCGAAAAATTTAATGCCATTTTACAAGACATTCAATTTCACCCTGTAACAGATAAAATTTTACATATTGATTTTTATCAATTGTTTAATGATAAAGAAATTACTATGAACATTCCTGTTATATTAGAAGGAACATCCGTAGGTGTTAAAAATGGTGGTATTTTACGTTTCCCTAATCGTAGATTAAAAGTAAAAGCTTTACCAGATAATCTCCCTGATTTTATTAATATTGATATTTCCAAATTAAAAATTGGAGATAAAATATTTATATCAGACTTACGTGTTGAGAAATATACTTTATTACAGCCTGATAATATGGTTGTTTGTCAAGTAAGAACTGCTAGAGCTGCTATTGTTGATGAAGTAGATGAAGAAGAAGGTGAAGAAGGTGAAGCTACTGCAGAAGGAGCTACAAGTGAAGGTGGTGAAGCACCAGCAACAGAAACTAAAGAGTAACATTTATTCTTTAATTATATCAAAAAATAGCTTCGCTTTCGCGGAGCTTTTTTTATTTTTACCTTTTAATAT
Organism: Flavobacteriaceae bacterium; assembly: GCA_021648195.1. GTDB lineage: Bacteria > Bacteroidota > Bacteroidia > Flavobacteriales > Flavobacteriaceae > Lutimonas. Next base: position 5,580 of record JAKITG010000062.1, read on the forward strand.
CAATTTAAATTGGTAATAAATTAATGAATATGCTTAAATTATTAAAATTCTTTTTTAGTACTACAAAAAACATTGAACCCACTATGAAAAAATATTTAATTGTCGGACTAGGAAATATTGGCTCCGACTATGAAAATACAAGACATAATATAGGTTTTAAAATTTTAGATAAAATAGCTACTAAAGAAGATGTGACCTTTGAAAATAAAAAATTAGGAGCTATTAGTAAATTTAGATTTAAAGGCAGAACATTTATCATGTTAAAGCCCTCTACTTATATGAATTTAAGTGGTAAAGCTGTAAAATATTGGATGACAAAAGAGCGTATTAGTTTAGAAAATACTCTAATTATTTGTGATGATTTAAATATTTATTTTGGTGCTTTTCGCTTAAAAGCTAAAGGAAGTGCTGGTGGACATAATGGTTTAAAGAGCATTAATGAAATATTACAAACACAAAATTATTCTCGTTTTAGGTTTGGTGTAGGTGATGAATTTAAAAAAGGTAATCAAGTTGATTATGTATTAGGTAAATGGAATGATGATGAAACTTTAAAACTCCCTGAAAGATTAGATAAAGCAGTTGAACTTATCAAATCTTTTGGAACAGCTGGTTTAAACAACACTATGAATGCTTTTAATGGGAAATAAGGAAAAAGTATCATTGACCAATTCAAAAATATTGAAAGAGAGAATCATTACTTTAAACATGAGGTTCGACCTAAAAATTAATTTTTAGAATCAAAAGAAAAATATCATCAATTGATTGAAAATTTTAATAGCCACTTTCATAAATGCGTAAGTATTTGTATATCAGCTTAATAAATTATATTTTAGATAGAACAAAACCAAAAAAATAGTGCTTGCATCCCATCAAATCAATCTTCTCTAAATCAAGACGAAAATTTATAAAAAATATGGCAAGAATTGAAGGTAATCAATTATGCGATGCCATTATTTAAAGAAAATTTCTCCCATATAAGCAGGTTGATGGTAATCAGGATTTTCAGTTCCAACTGGATTCCAAGTTACAAAATGTGGTTTGGATGTATCATCTCCACATTTATAAAAATTTGCATTTGCTTTAAGTCCTTTCAAAACGATATTTTTATCATTAACTAAGCATTCTTTGGGAATTATTATCATCATTTCCCATTGATGCCCTCCGGTTTTCTCTTCGAAAGGTTGATCTCCTAAAGAAGATTTTACTTTAATTAGTTTTATTATCTCTGGAGCTATTAAACCCTTACTTACTCCTTTTTGACGATAACCCACATGAGGGGTTCCGATACAATTAAATTCAAAGTTATAATACGTATTATTTTGGTTGGGTGAAATGAAAAATTCAACACAACTATCTTTATATACTGCTCCATTAACTTTTTTTTCCTTTGCCAAAATATTTTCTTCGGTAACATAATATTTAAGCCATATTTGATCTTGACAATATGCAATTCTAAATTTAACATTAGGTTTATAAGAATATTTAGACCAGTTTAAAGTACTTATAGTTTGAATATCAGTATTGTTTTCTAATAGTTTTGCTGCTATATCAATATCTATTAAGCCATTATAATTTATCTCATTTATTCCCATTTTGTTCATTGCCTTTTCAATTTTTTATTCGCATTGTTAATATTTTTTGTACTACAATCGAATGTGACAAAAGAAATTATGATTATACTTTATTATATGAATAGCCAGCCTATTATTATTACTATAGTAATTCCTGTTATACCTTGTAATAAGGTAGAAATTGTTTGACTTTTTAAAGCGGTAGCTGTATCCATTTCGGTAAATTCTGCAACTACCCAGAAAAAACTGTCATTTAAATGTGAAACAGTCATTGCACCTGCTCCAATAGATAAAACGGTTAATGCCCGTCCGAGAGATGAATCTAAACCAAGTGACTCTAAAATAGGAGCAACAATTGCTGCAGTTGTAATAATTGATACCGTTGAGGATCCTTGAGCAGATTTTAATACAGCAGAAATTATAAAAGGCAATAGTAAACCAATCTCCATATTTGTAAAAACTGAACCGATAAAATCTCCCACTCCAGTTGCTCTTAGTATAGCACCAAAAGCTCCACCAGCACCTGTAATCAATATTATTATTCCAGCTTCTTTCAAGCCACTTGTTACCCAATGTGAGTGAGTCTCTTTTGTGTTTTTGTGTTTTAGTTTAAATGCTAGAAAGACTCCTATAAACAATGCAATAACAGGATTTCCTATAAAATTAATAATCATTGATATTGTTCCTTCTCCAAATGGATGTGTTGGATAACCTGAAATTGATTTAAGTGCAATCAATAGTATTGGAATGATAATTGGGGCAAATGCCAAACTTGTTTTAGGTAATTTTTCTGTTTTAAGATGTTCAAGTGTAATTTCAGAAGCTTCTGTTTTAATTTTCTTACCAATAAATTTCGCCCAAAGAAGTCCAACTAATGAAACTGGAATTGCAACGATTAAACCAAGTATAATTACTAATCCTAAATCTGCATCTAAAGCAGCTGTTGCAGCTAAAGGTCCAGGAGTAGGTGGAACAAATACATGTGTTGCATATAAACCAGCGGCAAGTGATACACCTAAAACTACCAACGGAACTTTTGTTTTTTTACTTATTGCTTTATTTAATGAAGAAAGGATAATAAAGCCTGAATCACAATAAACAGGAACTGAAACTATAAATCCTGTAATATTCATTGCTAAAGCTGATCTGTTTTTTCCAATAACTTTAAGTGCCCAATTTGCAAGAGTTTTAGCGCCTCCACTTTTTTCAAGATAAGAACCTATAATTGTACCAAATGCAATGATAATTCCTATGCTTCCAAGAGTTTTTCCAAATCCATTTATCAACGTGCTTATTACCTCCGACTCATTCAATTTTCCAACAAAACCGACAACAATTCCTGCAAGTAATAAAGATAAGAATGGATGAAAATTATATTTGGTTGCGGCCACAACCATTAATATTACAACAATAATTAATGCAATTAATACTTCCATATTATATATTTATATAAAATCAATTAACGCAACCATTTGTCTAAATTTTCAGCTACGAATTTATCATCATTTAATTCTGGATAAAGCTTATATACACGATCAATTTCTTCTTTTTGACCAGGACTTAAAATTTCTTTTGGACTAATTGTATAATTTGCCTCTAGCAACCCTTGTCGGATTAAAATTTCATGAATACCAGCAATAGAGCCTTTAAACATATTTCTAGAATCAAAAAAAGCAGCATTAGAATCAGTCACTTTAATTCCTAGTGTTAATAGATTAGGAATATCTGATGAAGTCGCATTTTTAATTCTATCCATTAATTCTACAGCTTTTTTATTCCAAACGGCCCAATGACCCAATAAACCACCAACAATTCGTTTCTTTATTATTTTATTTCCTATTGGAATTTCATATTCTGTCAACAAATCTGCTACTATATTATCGTCATTTCCAGTGTAAATGGCAATCTCATCAGCTCTACCAGATTCGGCTACACCACGAATTACATCTATCGTGTAATACCTATCAAAAGGAGCTATTTTTATAGCAACTACATTTTCTATACGTGCAAACTCTCTCCAAAAACTAGCGTCTAATACACGACCTCCAACGGAAGGTTGTAAATAAAATCCAATAAGCGGAATCACTTCTGCTACAGCTTTACAATGATTTATTAATTCATCATTCGTATTATTTTTTAAAGCGGCTAAGCTCAATAATACCGCATGATATCCTAAATCGACTGCGGTTTGTGCTTCACGAACTGCTTGTTTGGTTAAGCCTAAAACACCTGCAATTCTTAGTATCGTTTTATTGTTTTTACTACAAAAAGAATCTAGTTCTTCTTTTCCTAATTCTAAAACGGGTTGATATAACCCCACTTCACGAATTTCAAACTGACTTGTATGAACGCCAATGGCTAAACCGTCAGATCCTGCTTCAAGATAATATCTTGACAAGGCTCTTTGTCTTCTTTCGTCTAATTTTAGTGTTTTTGTCAACGCTGTTGGATTGGCAGGAATAACCAATCCGCTATGTAAATATTGTTGTAATTCGCTTGATAATTTATTATTCATTTTTCAGGTATTAATTTTTAATATTTTCCATCTCTTACTTCAAAATGAGTAGCCTTCCCTAAAAGACGATGATCATTTTCAATCCAATTTGCAGTCCATTTTATTACCTGATCTAAAGTAATTTTTGGTTTTCCTAACAAATTATGCCCATGTAATACATCTACTAATAAAGCCGAATCTGCTTCGACTCCAGTTAACTGAACTTCTTTATTCATTATTTTGCCAAATTGTTTAGCAACTTCTGCTACAGAAATCACTTCTGCGCCACTAATATTTAAATGCTTTGCAGGTGAATTACAATACTCAATACTTCTTAAAATCATTTCATTGGCATCTCCTTGCCAAATTACATTGGCATAGCCCATTGTCAAATCAATAGTTTCTTGATTCTGTACTTTGGTAGCAATATCAACCAATACTCCATAACGCATTTCTACAGCATAATTTAATCGAATTAGTATAACAGGAGTGTTATTATTAATACTTCCAAATTCAAATAAACGTTCTCTTCCTAAACATGATTGTGAATACTCTCCAACAGGTCCAGGTGCATCAGATTCTTTTGATCCGCCTGAAGTTATTTTTACTAATGGATAAACACAACCCGTAGAAAAAGCTACAATTCTTGAGTTTTTAAACTTTTCAACAACCAAACCTGGTAAGAAAGAATTCATTGCCCAAGTGAATGATTGATTTCCTCCAGTACCAAACTTCATACCTGCTAAATAGATTACATTTTTTACTTCAGGAAGACTATTGATAAAGTCAAGATTTAACAAATCTCCTTTGATAGTTTCAATACCACTCTCTTCTAAAAAGATGCGTTGTTCTGGAGAACTAAACCTAGAAACACCTATAATTCTTTTTTCTACACCCGCTTCTTTACAGGCACGTTTTGCCATTCGAGCCATAGAAACTCCCATCTTACCTGCTACGCCAAGTAAAATAAAATCTCCTTCTAATGTACTCATCATTTTCACCAATTCGGGCGTAGGTCTTGAAAGAGCTTCTTCTAATTCTACTTCACTGGTAAAGTGTGTTGGATAATTTTTCATATGTTTATGCTACTATTTTTTATTATAATTTCTTTATATATTTTAACTGATTCGATGATTTTATCTACATAACAGTATTCATCTGTTTGATGTGCCATAGCAGGTTCTCCAGGACCAAGAATAATTGTAGGTGCCTGATTTAACCATGGTGTCAACACCGAGGCATCCGTTAAAAAAGAAGCCGATTTTTTAACGTCTTCTTTTGTAGAATCAAATGCACAAACTTCATATATTAATTGTATAAATGGATGATTTTCGGAAGTTGAAATAGCATTTAATGCTACTATGGTTTCAAGATTTACTTCATTACCGAGTGTTTCTTCTAGCATCTGAAAAGCTAGTTTGTTGTCTAGTTTTGTAGTAGATCTTATATCAATTGTAAACTCAGTTTTATCGGGTACAGAATTCAAATTAAGTCCTCCATCAATCTTACCAACATTTACTGTTGGATATCCCAATAAATCATCTTTTTCTACATCAAATTTCAATTTTTCAATTTTTGTAATGGCTCTAGCAGCTTTATAAATTGCATTATCTCCTAATTCTGGCATAGACGAATGTGCTGTAACTCCAGTCGTTTTAGCTGTTACATACAAACCTCCTTTGTGTCCAATATAAGGTGTGTTTGAAGTGGGTTCTCCAACTATTATTGCACTTGCCTCTCCTATATCATATCCACTATCACAAAGATGTTTTGCTCCATTACACCCCAATTCTTCATCGGCAGTAAATATTAATTTAATTCCTCCTTTTGGAGAGTTGTTTTCAAAACATTCTATAGCTGCTACGATCATAGCAGCTACACCTGCTTTCATATCTGTTGATCCTCTACCATATAATTTTCCATTTGATATTTCACCAGACATCGGATCGGTTTTCCATTTTGCAGCACCTAGCGGAACAACATCTAAATGACCTGTTAAAACAATGGGCTTAATACCTTTAACTAAACCTTTTGTAGCAATTACATTTAACCTTCCTTCAGCATATTTTGGATAATCAACTGAAAAATTGTGGTTCATAAGGATTGTACCAATATATTTGGCAATTTCCTCTTCATTTCCTGGAGGATTGATTGTGTTGAATTGTATTAATTCTTGTGTTAGAGAAATAACATTCATAGTTTTTTTATTAGATTAAGACCGTTGCAATA
>JAKITG010000063.1 GCA_021648195.1 Flavobacteriaceae bacterium
GAAGATTTCTCACCATCACTTATTGAAAGTAGTATAAAATCCACAGGAATTGATAAAGCAACAGGAAAAGTTACTATTGCTGATGCTGATATTGTAGTTTCAGGTGGTAGAGGATTAAAAGGTCCTGAAAATTGGGGAATGATAGAAGAATTGGCAGATGTACTTGGTGCAGCCACAGCCTGTTCTAAACCCGTATCTGATATGGATTGGAGACCTCATAATGAACATGTTGGGCAGACTGGAAAACCAGTTTCTTCAAACCTATATATTGCCATTGGTATATCAGGAGCAATTCAGCATTTAGCTGGAATAAATGCCTCAAAAGTAAAAGTAGTAATTAATACAGATTCTGAAGCCCCATTTTTTAAAGCAGCAGATTACGGTATAGTTGGAGATGCTTTTGATGTTGTTCCTAAATTAATTGAAAAATTAAAAGAATTTAAAAGTAATCAATAAAACCACATAATTTTACTAAATTGTGCCCGTAAAGGCTGTTTAATTTTTTGGATAAAATAAGTCCTAAAATTAAACAGCCTTTATCAATTAAAAAACCAAAAATTTAACTGTGAGTTTAGTACGATTAAATATAAAAGGTATATCCTATAGCCAAACACAAAGTGGCGCATACGCATTGGTTTTAAGCGAAGTAGATGGAGAACGAACTTTACCTATAATTATTGGAGCCTTTGAAGCACAATCTATAGCTATAGCCTTAGAAAAAGAGATAAAACCACCTCGCCCTTTAACACATGACTTATTTAAAACCTTTGCAAAGAGGTTTAATATTATTGTAAAACAAGTCATTATCCATAAATTAGTAGATGGTGTATTTTATTCTAGTTTGATTTGTGAACGTAACAAAATAGAAGAAATTATTGATGCTAGAACTTCAGATGCAATTGCTTTGGCAACAAGATTTAAAGCTCCAATTTTTACTTTTGAAAACATTTTAGATAAAGCTGGTATCATTCTTAAAATAAAAGATGAAACAAAACTAGAGCAATCAAAATTTAAAATGGAAGATCTAGTTACTGATATTATTGAAAATCCTACAGCGCCATATAAAAACAAACCTTTAAAAGAATTAGAAAAACAATTAGAAGAAGCTGTTACCGATGAAGATTATGAATTGGCAGCCAAACTAAGAGATGAAATCTCAAAACGAGGAAAAAACAATTAAGTTTTATGAAGCGAGCATATTAATCCCTCCCGAACTACTCGAAATCGAGATATCACCCAAGGAAATAATTCCCGAAGCCTCAGGAATCGTTAAAAAAACAATAAATATAAACACATGAAAAAAATACTTCTTTTCGCCTTTTTATTTTTATATTTTATACCTACCCAAGCACAAGAAATTTCAAATCAAATTATACCAAATGAAGGGTTTTCAATTACATCGCTATGGAGAGGTGTTTTAGGAATGATTGTTCTTTTAATTATTGCTTATCTTTTTAGTTCTAACAAAAAATCTATCAATTGGAAAACTGTTGGAATAGGTTTAGGCTTTCAATTATTAATCGCTATAAGTGTATTAAAAATAACCTTTATTCAAAATATTTTTGAAGCTATTGGAAAAATTTTTATAAATGTATTAGAATTTACACAATCTGGAAGCGAATTTCTATTTAATGATCTTATGAACATTGAATCTTACGGGTTCATTTTTGCATTTCAAGTCTTACCAACTATTTTATTCTTTTCTGCATTAACCTCTGTTCTATTTTATTTAGGTATTATCCAGAAAATTGTAAAAGGTTTGGCATGGCTACTTTCTAAAACTTTAAAAATTTCTGGAGCAGAAAGCTTAAGTGTAGCAGGAAATATTTTCTTAGGACAAACTGAAGCTCCACTTTTAATCAAAGCCTATTTAGAAAAAATGAACAAATCTGAAATGCTTTTGGTTATGATTGGAGGAATGGCAACTGTTGCTGGAGCAGTATTAGCAGCATATATTGGTTTTCTAGGTGGAAATGATGATGAACTTAAACTTTATTTCGCAAAGCATCTTTTGGCAGCTTCTGTTATGGCAGCACCAGGCGCAATTGTAATTTCAAAAATACTATATCCACAAACAGAAAAAATAAATACCGATGTGCAAATATCTTCCAAAAAAATTGGAACAAACATTTTAGATGCAATTTCAAACGGAACTTCTGAAGGGTTAAGATTAGCTGTTAATGTTGGAGCGATGCTTTTGGTATTTGTTGCTTTTATTGCCATGATTAATGGAATATTAGGATGGATTGGAGATGTCACTACACTCAATAATTGGATGGCTGCCAATACACCTTATCCAAAAATTTCTCTCGAAGCAATTTTAGGAACAATATTTGCACCACTAATGTGGTTAATTGGTGTTGCAAAAGAAGATATGATGATGATGGGACAATTATTAGGAATCAAATTAGCAGCCAGTGAATTTGTAGGCTATATACAATTGGCAGAATTAAAAAATCTAAACAATTCTGTTCACTTAACTTATAGAAAATCAATAATAATGGCAACCTATATGTTATGCGGATTTGCAAATTTCGCCTCTATAGGTATCCAAATTGGAGGTATTGGTTCTTTAGCTCCAGGGCAGAGAAAAATCTTATCAAAATTTGGAATGAAAGCCTTACTTGGCGGAACAATCGCCTCTTTAATTTCTGCCACCATTGCTGGGATGATATTAGGGTAATTGGCTGAAAAATATAGAATAAAAGTGAAAAATATGCGTAATTTTAAACACTTGGGAAGATGTAAGAGATTAGTTAAAGAATCTGTTCAACCGATAGTAAAATTAGAACAAAAAGAATAAATACCAGTACTCTCCTCTTGAGAGAGGTTGGGACGTGTTTTACAAAAAAATCAAGCTTAATAAAATATATTAAAACAAAGATATACTTTACCTTTAACCTGAAACCTATTCATGAAACAATATTTAGATTTAATAAAACATGTTCGTAATAACGGAATTGAAAAAACCGACAGAACAGGAACAGGAACAAAAAGTGTTTTCGGGTATCAAATGCGATTTGATTTAGCTGAAGGATTTCCAATGGTTACTACCAAAAAACTACACTTAAAATCTATTATTCATGAGCTTTTGTGGTTTTTAAAAGGTGATACAAATATTGAGTATCTAAAAAAAAATGATGTGAAAATTTGGAATGCTTGGGCAGATAAAAATGGAGACTTAGGTCCCGTTTACGGACACCAATGGCGCAATTGGAATAGTGATGGAATAGACCAAATTACAGAAGTCATAAATACTATAAAAAACAATCCAGATAGTAGAAGAATGATTGTATTAGCATGGAATCCAAGTGTATTACCAGATACTTCAGTTTCATTTGCAGAAAATGTTGCCAATAATAAAGCTGCACTTCCTCCATGTCATGCCTTTTTTCAATTCTACGTCGCAAAGGGAAAATTATCTTGTCAATTATATCAAAGAAGTGCAGATATTTTTTTAGGAGTTCCATTTAATATTGCATCCTATGCATTATTGGTAATGATGATGGCTCAAGTATGTGATTTAGAATATGGCGAATTTATACATACCTTTGGCGATGCTCATATTTACAATAACCATAAAGAACAAATTGATTTACAATTATCTCGTGACCCAAAAAATCTCCCAACGATGAAATTAAATCCAAATGTGAAAAATATTTTTGATTTTACATTTGAAGATTTCGAGTTAGTAAATTACGATCCATATCCATTAATAAGAGGAAAAGTATCTATATAAAAATAATATTATGAAACGAGCATGCTAAAAAGTTTATCACCTAAGAAAATCACTCCCGACGCTTCGGGAGCGAACCAGCCTGCGGCGGACAGGCAGCATGTGACCAAAATAAAAAATAATATAGACACATGAAAATCATTTTAAGAATATTATTCACAGCATTAGCAGTTTTAATATTAGCATATTTTTTACCAGGGGTTCAATTGGTAAAAACAGAATCAGCAATAATTGTTGCTGTAGTTTTAGGTTTGTTAAGAATAACTGTAAGACCCCTATTGATATTTTTTACACTACCAGCAACTATAGTAACATTAGGCTTATTCCTATTTGTAATCAATGCAATAATTATTTTAATTGCAGATTATTTTGTAGATGGATTTGCCGTTAGCGGATTTTGGGTTGCCCTGCTGTTTAGTATTCTTTTATCAGTTTTACAATCAGTTTTATATTCATTCTTAAAAAATAAATAAGAAAATGATTGTAAATAAATTTAGACGTTAACACAATTTAGATTAATTGTAGGGCAACCAAAAGAGTTTAATCGTCACGCCCTTGGTGGAAGAAATAAAAGATAACCCCTATTTAATACCAATTTAACATCATAATGTCGCATTGAGATTGTTTAATTCCTGCCTCGTCGGCAGGCGGGTTCACAATATTTTCGTTAAAATAATTGACTATAACTAAGGCTATACTAAAATATTTTGCCTCAATCTTGTAAAAATTAATTCAATTCAATTATACGACATTATAAAATTAAATTGGTATAATACCTTGAGTTGAGGTAGTTTATTAATTGGCATGAAACCTAATTAATAAGATGTTTTTGCATAAATATTTTTATTTTTGACCAAGTGTCTAGCGCATTTAATCCATCCCAACCATGTCCTTCATCAGGATATAAAGTAAATTCATGAGTTACACCAAACTCATTTAATTTATCTCGTAAAGCAATACCTTGTGTTGTTGGTATTAATAAGTCTTTTCCACCATAAAACAAAATAGTTGGTGGAGATGAAGAAGTAACATTGTGGTATGGGCTTATTTCTTCTAAATAACTTGTTGTTGGGTTTAAACTAAATTGACTGATTAATAAAGGAAAATTAGGGTCTTCTAAATAGGCTGGGTCTGTAAAATTTGTTGGACCAACAATACTACAAACCATTTTTGTTTTATTTTTAGTATCAAAAGCATAGCTCCATAGTAACGATAAATGCGCACCAGCACTAGTGCCTGTAAATCCTATTTCATCAGATATTATATAGTAATTTCGCTTTTCCGCTATATAATTAACAACCGCAGTAATATCATCTAATTGCATAGGATAAGGAGAGTTGTCTTTATCCGATAATCTATAATTTATATTAACCACAGCAACATCAGAGAAATCTTGAAGAATAATATCCTTATACGGATTCATACTATTTTTATCACCAGAACTCCACCCACCCCCATGAATTAATATCATTATTTTAGTATTTAATGATCTGCTTGGGGGTAGATAAAGGTCAAATTTTTGGTCATCATTTTCTCCATAAGAAATATCTAGCTCTTCATAATATTGCTGAGAATTTAAGGTGTCAATATGATTTGTATCATCAGTATTACATGAAAATAAGCCAATTATTACAAATAAGTTTAAAAGAATGTGTTTTAAGTTTGCCATTGATATCGATATTAAATACAATCAAAGATACATGAAATAAAAAGTAACAGAGTTTATTACAAATTAATTCATTAAAAATAATTACTTTTGCACCCCATTTATTTAAACATAGAATTATGCATTAGAGCTCTGTAATGAGGTTTGAAAAGTATAATAAATGCCAACTATTCAGCCGATAGTAAAATTAGAATAAATGGGGTAAAAAATAGAGAATAAACACTAATACTTCCCTCTTGAGAGAGGTTAGGAGTGTGTGTTTTAAAAAAAATGAACAGTTATTATTTTTTTAAAGATTATATAAATAGTTATCACAATGAATATTACCAAAGAAAGCATTGATGCGTTAAATGCAGTTGTAAAAATTGATATTAAGGCAGAAGATTATCAAAGTAAAGTTGATAAAGAGTTAAATAATTACCGTAAAAAAGCTAATATTCCAGGGTTTAGAAAAGGACATGTTCCTATGAACTTGGTGAAAAAGCAGTATGGAAAGTCGGTTATGATTGATGAAGTAAATAAGATGATTCAAGAATCTTTAAGTAACTTTTTGATTGAAGAAAAGTTAGATGTTTTAGGAAATCCTTTACCTAAAATACAAGAAGATTTTTCTTGGGAAAAAGAAGATTTTTCTTTTGAATTTGAATTAGGTCTTGCGCCTGATTTTGAGGTAAATATGAAGCCTAAAAAAGCAATTATATCATATAAAATTGTTGCTGATGATAAAATGCTAGCAGATCAAATTACTAATATTAGAGAGCAGTATGGTAAAATAATCACGCAAGATGCTATTGCTAAAAATTCAAATATTACAGGAATCTTTATTAATAAAGAAAAAGAAATAGACAAAAAATCTACTTTTAAATTGGAAAAAATCAATGGAAAATCTAATATTAAAAAGTTTATAGGTAAAAAAGTAGGAGATGTCATAATATTGGAATCTAAAAAATTATTTACCGACGATCATATGTTGATGAATATTTTAGGTCTTTCGCATGATGATGCTCACAATTTTAATGAAACATTACAATTTAATATTGAAGAGATTACAAAAACTGATTTAGCTGAAATGAATCAAGAATTTTTTGATAAAATTTTTGGTGAAGATGTTGTAAAAAGTGAAGCAGAGCTTAAAGCTAAATTAAAAGAAGATGCAGAAAAACAATTTACCTCACAAGCAGATCAACAACTGTTAAATGCAGTTACTGAGAGCTTAATTGAAAACACAAAATTTGATTTACCTGCCGATTTCTTACAAAAATGGTTAGAAGTTGCAGGTGAAAAACCGTTAACTACAGAGCAAGCAATTGAAGAATATAATCGTTCAGAAAAAGGGTTGCGTTACCAATTAATTGAAGGTAAACTTAGCAAGGATAATAATCTTCAGGTTTCTTATGAAGATTTAAAAATATTTGCAAAAAGTTTTATCAAAACCCAAATGGCACAATATGGCAACCCTAATCCTGAAGAAAAAGAATTAGATGAAATTGCCGACCGTGTTTTAACAAATCAAGATGAAGCAAAACGACTTTCAGATCAGTTAATGAATGAAAAATTATTAACCTTTTTTAAAGAAAACATGAAGTTAAAAGAAAAGAAGGTTACTTATGAAGAGTTTATTAAAGAAGTTTATAAATAATATTATCACTTTAAAAATAGACAAAAGCCTCATGAATTTAAAATTCATGAGGCTTTTGTCTCATGAGATACTTAATTTAAATTAAGTATCTTTACATCCTTATTTTAAAAATGAAATTACATGAATTACGGAAACGAATTTAAAAAATTTGCTATTAAAGATCAAGGAATTAACAGTTTATATGTTGATAACATAATTAGTAGCGTTACACCATATATTATAGAAGAACGTCAATTAAATGTAGCACAAATGGATGTGTTTTCTCGTTTAATGATGGATAGAATTATCTTTTTAGGAACAGGAATAAATGACCATGTAGCAAATATAATTCAAGCACAATTGCTATTCTTAGAAAGTGTTGATTCTTCTAAAGATATATCAATATATATCAATTCTCCAGGTGGAGGGGTTTATGCAGGTTTAGGGATTTATGATACCATGCAATTTATCAAACCCGAAATTGCAACTATTTGTACAGGAATGGCAGCCTCAATGGGAGCTGTAATTATGTGTGCTGGAGAAAAAGGAAAAAGATCAGCTTTACCACATTCTCGTATTATGATTCATCAACCAATGGGAGGTGCTCAAGGTCAGGCATCCGATATTGAAATTACAGCAAGAGAGATTTTGAAATTGAAAGATGAATTGTATGAAATCATAGCCAAACATTCTGGTCAGAAAATTGAAAAAATACATAACGATTCTGATAGAGATTATTGGATGAAAGCTGATGAGGCAAAAAAATATGGTATGGTTGATGAAGTTTTAGTGAGAAAATAACCTCAATATTTTTTGTAAAATATTACTTTATCAAATGCAACTATTCAGCTGATAATAAAATTAGAACAAATACTAATACTCCTCTCTTAAGAAGAGGTTTGGGATGTGCTTTTTTAAAACGACTAAACAGTTACTATCAAATCTAAAATAGAAACCAAAATACTATTAATATATAAAAAATGTTTTCAAAAAACATCTTTATAAGAAATACAGATTATGGCAAAAAAAGAAGAATTAGAATGTTCGTTTTGTAAACGAAAAAAGGAAGATACCAGTTTATTAATTGCAGGAATTGATGCACACATTTGTGATAAGTGTATTGAACAAGCACATGGAATTGTTATAGAAGAAACAGTTACCGAAGAAAACGACAAAGTTTCTTCAGAGTTTTTGGTAAAAAAGCCTATTGAAATAAAAGATTTTTTAGACCAATATATTATAGGTCAAAATCAAGCAAAAAAAGTAATGTCGGTTGCTGTCTACAATCACTACAAACGACTGTTACAAAAACCAACTAAAAAAGAAGATGATATTGAAATTGAAAAAAGTAACATCATGCTTGTTGGAGAAACAGGAACAGGAAAAACTTTAATAGCAAAAACAATAGCTAGAATGTTGGATGTGCCATTTGCAATTGTAGATGCTACCGTTTTAACAGAAGCAGGTTATGTAGGAGAAGATGTAGAAACTATTTTAACAAGATTATTACAAGCAGCAGATTATAAAGTAGATAAAGCAGAAAGAGGAATTGTATTTATTGACGAAATAGATAAAATAGCTCGAAAAGGTGATAACCCTTCCATAACTCGAGATGTATCAGGTGAAGGTGTTCAGCAAGCTTTACTAAAACTATTAGAAGGCACGATAGTAAATGTACCGCCAAAAGGAGGTAGAAAACATCCCGATCAAAAATTTGTAGAAGTTAATACAAAAAACATCTTATTTATAGCTGGTGGAGCATTTAGCGGTATCGATAAAGTGATAAGTAAACGATTAAATATGCAAGCTGTAGGTTATAGTGCTTCAATTTCTGATGATAGAATTGATGATAAAAATCTTTTGCAATATATAATTCCAGGTGATTTAAAAACCTTTGGTTTAATTCCAGAAATTATTGGAAGACTTCCCTCTTTAACTTATTTAAGACCTTTAGATAAAGCAACATTACGCTCTATTTTAACAGAACCAAAAAATGCAATTATCAAACAATATACAAAGTTGTTTGAAATGGATAATATTGAATTTACCATAGCTAATGAAGCATTAGATTTTATTGTAGATAGAGCCCTAGAATATAAATTAGGTGCTCGTGGTTTGCGTTCATTATGTGAAGAAATTTTAACTGATGCTATGTTCGAATTACCAAGTAGTGAAGAAACTAAGTTGAAAGTTACCCAAAAATATGTTGAAAAGAAATTAACAAAAGATACCATTAAAAAGTTAAAAGCGGTATCTTAAACAAGTTAGAAGTGAGGTAACTATTTAACCAATAAGTAAGATTAGAACAAATACCAATATTCCTCTCTTGAGAGAGCCTGTCCCGCTTTTTTGCGGAGGTTTGGGGTGTGTTTTTTTAAAAAATGGCTGAACAGTTACCATTTTAAAAAAAACCACAAATAAACAAATTTACAACTCTTTAAAGTAAATGATTACTAGAAATACCATCGATAAAGTTTTTGAAACCGCTCGAGTAGAAGAGGTAATAGGTGATTTTGTAAATTTAAAAAAATCTGGAGCAAATTATAAAGGATTGAGTCCGTTTGTAGATGAAAAAACACCATCGTTTATGGTGTCTCCAGTAAAACAAATTTGGAAAGATTTTAGTACAGGTAAAGGAGGTAATGCAATTACTTTTTTGATGGAGCATGAACATTATTCTTATCCAGAAGCCATTCGGTTTCTTGCAAAAAAATACAATATTGAAATTGAAGAAACCGAGCAATCTGATGAACAAAAACAGCAGGCAGATGAAAGAGAAAGTATGTATTTGGTTTCTGAATTTGCAAAAAATTATTTTCACGATATTCTTTTAAATTCCGAAAAAGGAAAAGCAATCGGACTTTCTTATTTTAAAGAGCGTGGATTTACTAATAAAACTATTAAAAAGTTTGAGTTAGGGTATGCCTTAGATGATTGGACAGCTTTTACCGATGCTGCATTAGATAAAAAATACGATCTTAAATTTTTAGAAAAAGTTGGACTTACCATTGTTAAAACAGATACCGAAACAAGTTTGGTGAAAAAGAAATTTGACCGATTTAAAGGGCGAGTTTTATTTCCTATTCAAAGCATGAGCGGTAGAGTTTTAGGTTTTGGAGGGAGAACGTTATTGACTGATAAAAAAGTTGCTAAATATCTTAATTCACCCGAAAGTGATATTTACCATAAGAGTAAAATTTTATATGGTATTTATCAAGCAAAACAAAGTATAGCCAAAGAAGATAATTGTTATTTGGTAGAAGGATATACTGATGTTATTTCTATGTTTCAGTCAGGTATTGAGAATGTTGTAGCATCATCGGGTACAGCTTTAACTTCCGATCAAATTAGATTAATCCATAGATTAACACCAAACATTACCGTTTTATTTGATGGAGATGCCGCTGGGATTCGAGCCTCAATTAGAGGAATAGATTTGATTTTAGAACAAGGTATGAATGTAAAAGTGATCACTTTTCCCGATGGAGAAGATCCAGATAGTTTTGCTAAAAGTAAATCAACAGAAGAATTAAGAGAATACTTAACAGAAAATGCTAAAGATTTTATTCAGTTTAAAACCTCATTGTTATTAGATGGAGCTAAAAATGACCCCATAAAGAAAGCAGATTTGATTCGTGATATTGTTGCAAGTATATCTAAAATACCCAATAATATTCAAAGAGAAGTTTATGTACAAGAGTGTGCAAGAATTATGAATATTTCTGAAAATGTTTTATTTAATGAATTGTCTCAAAATCTTAAAAAAGAACAAAGAGAAATACATAAAAAACAATCTAATACACAAACACCTTTTACAGGAGTGGTAAAAGAATCGAAACAAATTGAAAAAGTAGATAGATTAATGGTGCTAGAATCATCCCTAATTTGGGTCTTATTACTTTATGGAAATGAGGAAGTTGATTTTGTTGATTATATTACTGAAATTGATGATGAAGGAAAGAAGATAATCAATAAAGAAGATTATACAAATACAGTAAGTAATGAAATTTATGTCAATTTGCAAGAAGATGAAATTGAGTTTACAAACCCCGTATTTTTAAAAATATATTACGAAATAATAAATAAGCTAAATCAAGATCAAATTATTGAAATTGACTCACTTATAAATCATGAAGATACCGAAATAGCAGCAATGGTTACTGATATTTTGATGGATGAAGAAAAACAGTCGTTAAGTGATTGGGAACGTCATGATATTTGGCCTACAAGTAAAAAAGATCAATTGCCAAAATTTATTCCAGATGTTATCTATAATTTAAGAAGGTTTTTGGTAAAAAAGTTAATTGGTTCTATCATGGAAAAGGTAAAAATTAACGGAGAAGAAAAAAATTCAACCAATTCCAATCAAGAACTTTTGACTGAGGTTAATGATTATAATGAATTACAAATTATATTAGCTGAAAAATTAAATAGAGTCGTTTAATACCAATTTAATTTTATAATGTCGCATTGAGATTGTTTAATTCAATTCAATTATACGACATTATAAAATTAAATTGGTATAAAACTAAGGTTCTACTGCAATAATTGTGGGTAAAACATATTTTAATTATGTACAATGTTATTCCTACAGAGCGACCTAAGGAGCGACGAGAAATCTCTTTCATTAAGGGTCTGTTACAAAATAACCTTTACATTTTGCCTTGTTCTTTTGCACACTAACAGTGTTAAAAATACTCACTTTAGCTAAGGCTATACCTGCGTTTTTTGCCTCGTTATTGCACAAAATAACG
>JAKITG010000064.1 GCA_021648195.1 Flavobacteriaceae bacterium
ACGTAAAAACATATTGATTCGTTTTGCTGCTGAACCTTTTTGAGGATCGGAAATATGTTTTTGAGTTCGATTCGGATGTTCAATTTCAAAAAACACTTTTTTAAAATGATGAATAGCATTTTGTAAAGAATCTATTTCTGCATTTTTTGCAAATACAGCTTCCAAACCATTATGATTTTGATAGATGTTTTTTAATGATTTTATAAAAAATGAAAAATCAATTGGATTAAAAGTTCGATGTACAAAAGTATTTAAATTATCTAATTGATTGTTATTTTGTTGCATGATGAAATCATATGGAGAATTACCTAGTAAATCCATCATTCGATGAGCGTTTTTAATAATCATTTTCCTGTTTCCCCATGCAATAGTTGCGGTTAAAAATGCTGAAATTTCAATATCTTCTTTTAATGAAAATTGATGCGGAATTTGAATTGGGTCGCTCTCAATAAATGTAGGATTGTTATATTGAGTAACTTTAGTGTCTAAAAATTCTTTGAGTTCTGTTTTGGTCATATAAAATAAGTATATTAAATTTTCAAAAGTAAATAAATAGTTTTACAATAACATTTTATTATCTTCGTAATCAAGAAAATAAAATGTCTAGTTTACAAACTTCCATAGCGTATTTAAAAGGTGTTGGTCAAGCACGAGCAGATTTGTTTGCTAAAGAGTTAAGGATTTTTACTTATGCTGATTTATTAAATTTTTTTCCGAATAGATATATTGATAGAACTCAATTTTTTAAAATAAAACAATTACAATCTAATGATTCGGAAGTACAAATTGTAGGGAAAATAACTTCTTTTAAAACAGTACAACAGAAAAGAGGAAGTAGATTGATTGCTACTTTTATAGATGAAACTGGCTCTATAGAGTTGGTTTGGTTTAGAGGTGCAAAATGGATTAAAGATACTTTAAAAGTTAATATTCCGTATGTTATTTTTGGTAAAGTAAATTCCTTTAAAAATTCGTTTAGTATGCCTCATCCAGAAATGGAGTTGGTTAGCCAATACAAAAAAAATCTTCGAACGGCTATGCAACCTATTTATCCTTCAACCGAAAAGTTAAATAATAAAGGCTTGACCAATAGAGTTGTTCAAAAAATAATTCAAAATTTATTTACAGAAATTAACAGAAAATTTGAAGAAACTTTATCCAATGAAATTGTAAATAATTTACAATTACTTGGAAAAAGTGAAGCGATGTTTAATATTCATTTTCCCAAAAGTCAGATATTATTAACCCAAGCAAAAAAGAGATTAAAATTTGAAGAACTATTCTTTATACAGCTTCAATTAATTCGTAAAAAAATAATTCACAAAAGTAAAATTAGAGGATATATTTTTGAAAAAGTAGGTGCTCATTTTAATGATTTTTATAAAAAACATTTGCCTTTTGATTTAACCAATGCTCAAAAAAGAGTTTTGCGAGAAATTAGAAAAGATGTTGCCAATGGTGCGCAAATGAATAGATTGTTGCAGGGAGATGTTGGGTCTGGGAAAACCATTGTTGCTGTATTAAGTATATTAATTGCTTTAGATAACGGATTTCAAGCAGCGTTAATTGCTCCAACAGAAATATTAGCTACACAACATTTTAATGCAATAAATGAACTGTTATGCGAATTGCCCATTACAGTAAAATTATTGACAGGTTCTTCAAAAAAAACTGAAAGAAAAATAATTCATAAAGCCTTAGAAAATGGAGATTTACAAATATTAATAGGTACTCATGCTTTATTAGAAGATAAGGTGAAATTTAAAAATTTAGGATTATCTATTATTGATGAACAACATCGATTTGGTGTAGCTCAACGATCTAAAATGTGGTTGAAAAGCTCACCCGAAGAGAAGGTTGGAGGAGTTTTTACTCCACCACATATTCTGGTTATGACAGCTACTCCAATTCCAAGAACATTAGCCATGAGTGTTTATGGAGATTTGGATATTTCGGTGATAGATGAATTGCCACCTGGAAGAAAATCGATTAAAACGTTGCATCGATATGATAAGAATAGATTGGGTGTTTTTAAATTTATTCGAGATGAAATTACCAAAGGAAGACAGATATATATTGTTTATCCTTTGATACAAGAATCTGAAAAAATGGATTATAAAGATTTGATGGATGGTTTTGAAAGTATTTCTAGAGAGTTTCCTATACCTCAATATCAGATAAGTATTGTTCATGGAAAAATGAAATCTGCCGATAAAGAATATGAAATGCAACGATTTATAAAAAGGGAAACTCAAATTATGGTTGCTACAACGGTTATAGAAGTGGGTGTAAATGTGCCTAATGCTAGTGTGATGATTATTGAAAGTGCAGAAAGATTCGGCTTGTCACAATTGCATCAATTGCGAGGTAGAGTAGGACGTGGGTCGGATCAAAGTTATTGTATTTTAATGTCAAGTTTTAAATTAACAGAGGATGCCAAAACTCGTTTACAAACGATGGTAAAAACTAATGATGGTTTTGAAATTGCAGAAGTAGATTTAAAAATTCGTGGTCCAGGTAATTTGATGGGTACGCAACAAAGTGGAGTTTTAAATTTGAAAATAGCAGATATTGTTAAAGATGCTTCAATTTTAAAAAAAGCAAGAAGTGTAGCTATTGAAGTTTTACAAAAAGATCATAATTTATCTTTACCAGAGCATAAAAACATTTCAGACACTTATCAAAAAATTATAAAAAACAGAGGAATTTGGTCAAATATTAGCTAAAAAATAGCAAAAATGAACAAAAAACATCTAAAAATATGATTTTCTAACATTTTATGGTCTAATATGTGTAAGAATTTTATCTGTTTTTAAATTGGTAATCAATTTGTCAGGTTTTCCTAGATAACGTTTGCTTCCTAAATAACGTTTTGTGTTATCTTCATCATAATTATTATATTTAGAATAGATAGAGCTTAGTCGTACTTGTTTTGCTGAATGAATAAATTCTCCTTTTCTATTTCCTAACCAAATACCTACATGAGTAACTCGTTGCTTTTTATCGGTTGTTGCTTTTGTACCAAAAAACATCAAATCTCCTTTTTCTAAATTTTCAAATTTTAAGCTTTTATCAACGGTTTCTCCAGCGTGAATTTGTTGTGAAGCGTCTCTCGGAATGATAAAGCCGTTTAACAAATAAACTGTTTTGGTAAAACCGCTACAATCCATTCCTTTTGTTGAAGTTCCTCCCCATAAATATGGTGAGCCTAAAAAATTACGAGCATATTTTTCTATTAATTCTCCTGAAGGTTGCACATTTTGAATCCATTGACTATACAATTCTGCTTCATTATTTTTGATATAACCAATTCGTTTATCAGGATATTCTACTTTGAAGAAATCAATTCCTTGGTTTAAAATTTTTAATTGAGCTCCTAAAACGATATCTGATAGAATTGTAGAATCTTCATTTTCTTCTTGGTAAATATTTCCAACAGTTTTTGTATAAATAACTTTATTAGCTTCTGTCCAATTGATATAATCAGCTTCATTCATCAATACTACACCGCCATGATCTACCCAAGAAATGTATCCGTCGGCAACTTGAATAAGATAAAAGCTATCTTGTATTTTTAGAACTTTCATTCCAGTTCCTAATAATGCTTGGGTTGCTAATTCGGCAGAATGTTTTGGTTTTGAGCGAATATTTGCTACTGAGTTATTGACAACAGCATATTTAAAATTACCAACACTTTTATTGGGTAAAATGTCAATACTATCTATAAATTGAATTTTGTTATCAGATAATTTTTGTTTTAATATTTCTATTGCTTTTACTTGATTGGACTCTCCTTTTAGTAAGATAGAATTTTCTTTAGAAATTAGTGAGACATTGTAAATAGCAACTCTTTTATCGGGTGCATATTCTTTTTTAATACTGTCATTGATTGAAATATATTTTTCAATATTTTTATTGGACGTATTACAAGAAAATATTAAAAGGATGGTTGCTATACCCAAACCATTTAGGTTTTCGGGAGTTTTGGCAAAAGTTATTTTTTTCTTTAAAAAGGCAAAAAATTCAACCATAGCCTTTGTTACGGTTTTATTTTTTAACACATTTAAAGGAAGAAAGAACGAGTCAAAAAACCGAAAGACTGTGTGGTTTGGGTATATAAAGGGGGAGATGCTTGCAAATGTTTTCATGCTGTTTATTTATCAGGTTTTGTTTCACGCAGATTGCGCAGATTTTTTAAAATCATTTTGAATTTGCTTCTTACTTTTGATATCTGGTATGCTAGTATTGGGTATCTAGTACTTCTTTGTTCTTGGCTCTTGACTTCTGGTAGCTGATATTTTAAAATCAAACTTTTAACTTCTTTACTTTCACCTTTCAACCTTCACCTTTTACTCATTATTCAAATCCTTTCTTTAATCCATTCATTTAAAGCATGAAAATTTTGTGGTGCAACACCATGACCAACAGGATATTCTTGATATGAATTTTTTATTCCTAAGTTGTTGAGAAAGTTTGGTGTTTTTCTAGCCCATTCTACAGGAATTACTTGATCTACAGATCCATGCGATACAAAAAAGTCAAGATTGTAGAAGTTACTAATTCCAATATCTTTATTCAATAATTCTTGATTTACATATCCGCTTAAAGCGATAACATGATGTATTTTATCTGGATTATTCAATGCAAATGCAGTACTTAAAATAGTTCCTTGGCTAAATCCTAGCAGAAAAATATTATTGGTATTTACTTTATATTCTTGAATAATTTCATCTATAAAAATTCCAATTTTATGTAAAGCATCTTTTGCTTCTGGAATATCAGAAAACTTGCTAGAATCTGTACTATCAAAATGGATAGTGTACCAAGCATAACTTTCTGTTTCTAACCCCATGCTTAATGGTGCTCTCACACTAATAATGAGTATCTCTTTTGGTAGCTCTTCGGCAAAAGAAAATAAATCTTGTTCATTACTACCGTAACCGTGTAATAAAATTAATAATGGTGGGTTTTCTATATCAACTTTTGGATTTCTGATAAGGTATTCTAAAGAGAGTTTTTTCATTAATTATCTTATATTTTTAAACCAATCTTGAAACATATTACCAAATATTGGTATCTTTTTTTCTTCTTCTTTTATTGCACTTAAGAGTCCCATGATTAATAAAAAGAATATTCCTAAGTTTATAATTCTGCTAATAAACCAAATTCCTCCGTAATTTCCGATAAGATTATTTGCAAAAAATAAAAGAAAAATACCTAGTGCTTGTCGTATATGAAAAGATGCAAACTGATTTTGTTTGTTTTGATTCATTACAAAGGCAATAATTGTGCCTATAGCTGTAATATAACTAATTATAGCAATTGTTTTTCCGTCATTATTTGTTAATTTTTCCATGATAGTATTATTTTAATATAATTTTATTATTTGCAATTACGCCGTATGCCATGCCTTTTAATTTTTTGTTTAAAAAGATAGCATTTTTAGATTTTGAATATATGTTTTCTTCAGAAAAAGTATAGCTTATTTCTGGGTTAAACAATGTCAAATCGGCTTTTTCTCCTTTTTCTATTTTTGTTGGTTCTAGACAAAACCTCTTACGAGGGTTTTCTGTTAAGCAATTTATAGTTTGCTCTAGGTCTAAAACAGTATTGATACTTCCAAATAAGCTCTCCAATCCAATAGTTCCGAAAAGGCTATTTTCCAGTTCTAATTTTTTATTTTCAATATCAATGGGATTGTGGTCACTAGTAATCATATCAATAGTTCCATCATGTAATCCTTTGATAATTGCTTTTGTGTCGTTTATTGAACGAAGTGGCGGACTCACTTTAAACCTACTATCAAAAGTATTTAACTCTATATCGGTTAAAATAATATTATGTGCTGCAACACTACAAGTTACATCCAATCCTTTTTTCTTTGCTTCTCGAATAAGTTTTACCGATTTTGAAGTTGAAATAGTTGGAATATGTAATTTTCCTCCAGTATATTCTAAGAGAAATAAATCTCTTGAGATTTGTAATTCTTCCGATAAATTAGGAATAGATTTTAAACCCAAACGGGTTGTATTTTCACTTTCATTGACAAATCCAGTTACTATAATACTATTGTCTTGAGGGAAACTCAATATTAAAGCATTAAAATTTTGAGCATAAAGTAGCGCAATTTTCATCAAATTTGCATTGGTAATAGGTTTGTTATAATCTCCAAAAGCAATTGCTCCAGAATTTTTCATATCAAACATTTCAGCCAATTCTTTTCCTTCTGCTTTTTGACTTAGATTGGCAATAGGGTAAAGGTTAACAATAGAACTTGAACTTTTTTGAATCAAAAATTCAACTGCTGATTTATTATCAATAACTGGATATGTATTTGGGTTTAAAGCAATAGCAGTAAAACCACTTTTGGCAGCAACAAGCAAGCCATTTTCAATATTTTCTCTTTCTTCAAATCCAGGTTCTCCAAGAGAGACACTCGTGTCAAACCAACCCTTTGAAATATGTAAATTTTCTAAATTAACTTCTTTACACTTTGCTTGTTTGGTAATTTTATTTGCAATTTTAGTAATGACTCCATTTTCAATAAGAATATCTTTAATTTGATTATGAAAACTAGAGTTTTTATCTATAATTTTTGCAGATTTTAAGAGTGTATTCACTAGAATCGATTTTAGTGTTTAAAGTAATTATTAAGAGCTAATTTTTCAAGAACTTTTGTAAAATAATTTCTATTCCTAAAAAGATTAATGCAAAAATAATAAATAATTGCCATAAACTATGTTTTTTATCTTGGCCATTTAGTGTTGTTATAGCATTTTCAACAGAAGAAAAATAAGTTGCATTGGTATAATTTTTTACAAAATATTTTATATCACGATAACTTAAATCACTTTCTTCCCTATTATAATTGAATGCGATATGCTGAAGAGAATCATTATTTGTAATCTGATATACGCCATTTTGTAAAGGATTATATTCTATTTTAATTTTTATGGAATTTGATGTTTTTGTTTGTAATGGAATAAAATCAAAATTTTCATTAGTAATATGTAAAACACGATCTTCACTATTATTTGATTTTATAACAATTTCATTTTTATCTCCAATGGTGTAGTATAAATTCTTTTGAATTTTATTTTGTTTTCCGAAATTATAAAAAACAGGAACTACTAACGGAGAAGAAATAAAATTTGAATTGCTGTGATTTAAAGGAGCAGCTACCCAATAAAATGTATTTTGATTATTTTTAATTTCTGAAATAAAATCACTTTGATCATTAAATTTTAAAATAGAGGAAGAGTGATTTATTGCTGATGTAAAGCTCATATTTACAGTAGGGTACTGAAAATTATCAACCTTTTTTTGAAAAACATTTTTAAAGAACGGATTGTTATAGTTGATTGTTATTACAGTTTTTTTACCCTCATTATTCTCTAAAATTTTTCCAATATTTAATTTTGATAGTAGTTTGTTATAAGAAATAATATTACTTTCTTGAGAAGGAATTACAACAAGGTTACCTTCATTTTTTAAATAGTTTTTTAGAGTTTGTATTAGCGATTTTGGAAAAGAAACCAGTTCATTGAGAATAATTAAATTTTGTTTAAAGAGTATGCTATAATCCAATTGATTTAAACTTGAGGTTGTGAAAATAAACTCATCAATGGTGTAGATTTTTGATAAAAATTCATTGGATTTTCCAATAACAAGAACGTTTGTTTTTTCTTTAGGAAGGATACTAAAAAACAGATTATTGTCAAATGGTAATAGATTATCATTTAAGCTAATTTTTCCCTGCATATTATCAGAATTTGGTATATAAAATTCAACATCTTCTGATTTATTTTTATTTAGAGTAACTGTTGTCTTTCCAAATAACAAATCATTATTATATAAAGAAATACTTAAATTTTCAAACTTGGCTTCATAACTTTTTATACGTGCTTTAATTTTTATTGTTTTGGAGTTTTGTTGACTTATCCAAATACTATCAACAGAAATATTTTTTGCTTTTTTAGGAAGTGTTTGTACAAAGGAATAATGAGCTGAGCTATCTAAGTGTATAGATTTAATATTACTGTTAATTTTCTGAAAATCAGAAATTAATACAATATTATTTTGATTATTATTGTTTTTATTTTTTATACTTTTAATTTGTAATAAAACAGTTTTTAAATCTTTTTTTATAGGATAATAATTAATTTTTAAGAGTTCGTTTTTTAGATTTTTTTCAGATAAATTTTTATAAATATTATTATTAGTAATTAAGGTAATTGCATTTTTTTCATTATGAAAATAATCCATCAAATTGTGTTTGATTCTCTGTAGTAATTCTCCTTTTTCTCCTTTGGCCTGCATGCTTAAAGAATTGTCTAAATAAATAAATGTTTCTCCTTTTTGTACGCTATTGTCTTTACTAAAAAAGGGTTGTGAAAATGCTAAAATCAAGCAAGCAAAAAGTAGCAATCGACTCAATAGGATTAAAAGTTTTTTAAGCTTTGAACTTTTACGAGTTTGTTGTTCAATTTGTTTTAAAAGTTTGACATTGGTAAATGTAACTTCTTTAAATTTTTGAAGCTGAAAAAAATGAATAAGAATTGGAATAATAAGTAGAAAGAGGAAATATAGAACCTCTGGATTATTAATACCAATTTGATTATAAAACAAGGTAATACTAAATTGAATTATTCCCTGTTCAGATAAGGAAAAAAAATCAAGCATAATTTTTATTACGTTTTATTTTTTTAACGAAATATAAGCAAAAGATAAACAATTTATTTGATAGATTTTATAATCAAATTGGTATTATGCTAACTTCTTTGCATTTTTAACTTTTTGTTTTAACAAAGCAATATCAATAACCTCTTTCATTTCATCAACATAATGAAAGGAAAGTCCTTTTAAATATTTAGTATTGATTTCGTTAATATCTTTTTTGTTTTCAGAACAAAGAATAAGTTCTTTAATATTTGCACGTTTTGCAGCAAGAATTTTTTCTTTGATTCCGCCAACAGGCAAAACCCTACCACGCAAAGTTATTTCACCTGTCATGGCTAATTTAGCTTTTACTTTTCTTTGTGTAAATGAAGAAACTAATGATGTTAGCATAGTAATACCAGCACTCGGCCCATCTTTGGGTGTTGCGCCTTCAGGTACATGAATATGAATATTATTATTAGTTAATGTTTCATATTTAATTCCAAATTCTTCAGCATTGGCCTTAATATATTCCAATGCAATAGTTGCCGATTCTTTCATTACTTTACCTAAATTTCCTGTAATAGATAAGTTTCCTTTTCCTTTAGAAAGAATAGATTCAATAAATAAAATATCACCTCCAACACTAGTCCAAGCCAATCCAGTTACTACACCTGCCACTTCATTATTTTCATATTTATCTCTTTCTAAGTGAGATGGTCCAAGAATTTTTTCAATATCATCATTTGTTATTTTCGTATTGTACTTCTCTTCCATTACAATGGATTTTGCAGCAAACCGAACTACTTTTGCAATTTTTTTCTCCAAGCCTCTCACTCCAGATTCACGAGTATAACCTGTTGCAATTTTTTCTAATTGAGTTTTACCTATTTTTACATGACTAGAATCTAAACCATGTTCTTTTAATTGTTTTGGAAGTAAATGACGTTTTGCAATTTCAATTTTTTCTTCAATAGTATAGCCACTCACATTGATAATTTCCATTCGATCACGTAATGCCCAAGGAATGGATGCTAAACTATTTGCAGTAGCGATAAATAGCACTTTAGATAAGTCATAACCTACTTCTAAATAATTATCATAAAACTCAGTATTTTGTTCAGGGTCAAGAACTTCTAGCATGGCAGAAGAGGGGTCTCCACTATTTCCAGATGCAAGTTTATCAATTTCATCCAATACAAAAACTGGGTTTGATGATCCTGCTTTTTTGATACTTTGAATCACTCTTCCTGGCATAGCACCGATATAAGTTTTTCTATGACCTCTAATTTCTGCTTCATCACGCAAACCACCTAATGACATTCTAATATACTTTCTACCCAATGACTCTGCAACCGACTTCCCTAAAGAAGTTTTACCAACTCCTGGAGGACCATACAAACAGATAATTGGCGATTTCATGTCTCCTTTTAGTTTAAGTACGGCTAAATGTTCAATAATTCGTTCTTTTACTTTTTCCAATCCATAGTGATCTCTATCCAATATTTTTTGAGCTCGTTTTAAATCGAAAAGATCTTTGGTGTATTCTTCCCAAGGGAGTTCTACCAATAGATCTAAATAATTTCTTTGCACCGAATATTCAGCAACTTGTGGATTCATTCGTTGAAGTCTGCCAATTTCTTTTTCAAAGGTTTTAGCAACCTCTTTACTCCATTTTTTTGTTTTAGCAACTTTACGCAATTCTTCAATTTCTTCATCATGAGAAACACCACCTAATTCCTCTTGAATAGTTTTCATTTGCTGATGCAGATAGTATTCGCGTTGTTGTTGATCCATATCTTCACGAACTTTAGATTGAATATCGTTGCTCAACTCTAAGCGTTGCAATTCAATATTCATTTGTTTTAAAGTTTGTAAAGCTCTTTTTTTTAGATTATTAATTATTAATAATTTTTGTTTCGCTTCTGTTTTTAAATTCAAATTTGAAGAAACAAAATTGACTAAAAACGGATCGCTATGTATGTTTTTTATAGCAAAAGAAGCTTCTGTTGGTAAATTCGGATTTTCCTTAATAATTCGTAAAGAAAGGTCTCTAATAGAATCAATAATTGCTTTAAATTCTGATTCACTTTTTTTAGGTGTTTTTTCTATTAGTTCTGTAGTTTTAGCTATTAAATAAGGTTTTTCTTGAACTAAGCTTTCAATTTTAAAACGTTTTTTACCTTGTATCACAACCATGGTATTTCCGTCAGGCATTTTAAGTACTTTTAAAATTCTGGCAACGGTACCCACGGTATAAATATCATCTAAAGTAGGTTCTTCGGTAGATTCATTTTTTTGTGCAACTACACCAATAGTTTTATTTCCTTTATTTGCTTCTTTAATTAATTTGATAGATTGATCTCTACCAGCTGTAATTGGAATAACTACTCCAGGAAATAATACGGTATTTCGTAATGGTAAAATTGGTAATACCTCTGGAACATCTTCCTTTTGTATTTCTTCTTCATCTTCTGGTGTCATTAGTGGAATTAATTCGGCATCTTCATCCAAAATATTTTGAAGTGACAAATTGTCTATATTTAAAAATTTTGTATTACTCATATCTATTTTAAGCCAT
Organism: Flavobacteriaceae bacterium; assembly: GCA_021648195.1. Taxonomy (GTDB): domain Bacteria; phylum Bacteroidota; class Bacteroidia; order Flavobacteriales; family Flavobacteriaceae; genus Lutimonas. Next base: position 11,240 of record JAKITG010000064.1, read on the forward strand.
TTTGACATTGTAAAATGGATTTTTTTTAAATTTTATTTTGTTCTCTTATTTTTAACGTTTTGAATAGTAATCTATTATGCATAAATGCATTTATATTCAAACTATAGTATTCAATTCTTGTGCCAATGCATTTTGTAGGATAGTTTTTTATTTATAAGATGATTAATTAATGATTTGATAATTTAAAATGAATTAATTTGATGCTTTAAATATGATTAGTTAAGTATCTGTTAAAAAATAAGTCGTGCATAATCGGGGCACCTGCCTGCCGGCAGGCAGGGTTA
>JAKITG010000215.1 GCA_021648195.1 Flavobacteriaceae bacterium
TAAATTTTCGCATTTGATTGATAATTTCGTTTGATTTTTTAGCATTCTATTTCGCAATATTCAGCCATTTTTTAATGCCGAATTGATTGCGTTTGAGTGGTTTCCGCTATTGTGTAGAACGGTTTGTGTAAGATTTCGTTGCGTGATTAAGCAACTAATTTAGTAAATAAAAACCGACTTGAAAATCCGATAGGATTTTCCTAAGTAAGCAAATACTTAGCAATGAATTTTACACGTTGTTAGCAAACGGTTTTGATTCAGTTATATATTCAGTTTTCCTAATTCGTTATTTAATTCTGTCAATGATTTTTCGTCAATGATTTGCGTGTTGATTGTCAATTCCGTTTTATCTGATTTCAATATATAATCTCCAGCAAATTTTCTAAATTGTTTTATTTCGCTTAGGTTTATTTTTTTTCCAAATGGATGATTAACTGATAATATTCCATTCTCAATAGTCAGATATTGTTTCTTTTTCTCGTAAAAATAAGTTACAATATATAAAAGGGATATTATTAAAAATCCATAATCAGTCCAATAAGTATTTTCTTTTGTAAAGATCCCTAAAAGACTTATTACTAGCCATAATAATCCAAATATTAGATTGTATTTCAGTCGTTTTTTCTTGTATTGTATTTTCATTTTTTTACTGTTTGCTAACGGTCTAGTATAAGAATAGTAGCGGATTTACACGCACTAACTTTTTGGTTAAACACCGACCTTTTTTATATTTACTTACTTTTAATTTAGCACTTAAACCGCTATTATTTTTATACATTGTTACAAATAGTACTTCTTAAAATTCAGATTGCTTATCCCAAATAAGGTATGCTTTTGGAATTAGTTCTTTGCCTTTTATTTCATACCAAATTGTAATGTAGTTTTTGTCATCTTTTTCCCAAGTAATTTCTTTTATATATATTGATTTACTTTGTCTTTCGTGTTCAGAATATTTATAGTATATATTCCCCCTAAACTCACCATATAAGTCTTCTAAAAGTATTTTTTCTTGTTTAAGCGGGTTGCCGAATTTTTTTATTGCATCACTTTTTTCTAATAACATATTTCTATTTATTTTAAGACTATCCTGCATAATTATATTTTGTTTTCGTATTATTTCATTACTAGTTTTAATTTTTGCAGTATTTTTTTTGCAAGAAAGAATAAACATTAGTAGTATTATAAATTGAATTTTCATAACTTTAGTATATTGAAAAAGTTGAATTTTGAATCATCGTATTTAATTCTCTTATGATATAATCTAAATGCCTGTCCCTTAATTTCATTCCAGCGTTCATAATACTATTTCTATCTTTTATGTAAGGGCTTGAAGAACTATATTCATCTCCGTGCATTCCGCTTTTAGCAAATATTGAGTTTCCAGCTGTATGACCAAATTCGTGCGCTACAGGATATTGATAATAATTTTTTCCTCCTATTGGTATTTTTCGTTTACTAGTGTCTAATGTATCAAGAGTTATTTCTTTAGAGTTCCATTTTACCAAACTAGTAATTATTCCTATATGATTACTTGGGTATTTTGTCACATTTACCTTCCAATGTTCTGTATGTAATACCCATTCGATATCAAAATTTACGTCCCATCGTGTTTTAATATGTTTCTTTGCAAAATCGGATGTTCCTTTAACTTTAAGAAAAAAATATTGCCCCCAATTATTCCAAATTAGATTATCCACTTCTTCATGAAATTTTTGTTTTTCGGAATAAGTCCACCTTGAAGTATTCATCGAGTTTAGCCAAAAGTATCTCCATTTTTGTTTGATTAAAATAGTTCCTCTACCTTCTTCAATATGAATATCCATTCTGTCTGTATTTTTCGTATAGTATGCCATAATCCTTAGTTTTGTATTATTTGTAACGTGTGAATATGGTTAGTGCTGGGTAAAAATACAATAATTTTCGGGTTTAGCACTTAGCCAAATTTTTTGAATTTTACCTTAATTCAACTAAATGCAAAATTTGAAAAATTTTGCGATCTTTGTA
>JAKITG010000065.1 GCA_021648195.1 Flavobacteriaceae bacterium
GGAGTTTCAGTTTCAAATGTTGCATTGCCTGTCTCAATTCCCAATTGATAAATATTGGCAACAGCTGTCCAATCTTTGAGTTGCATGTTTTTAATTTCAATACTCATAATTTAAAGCTTAACAACAGAAAAAAAATTAAAATCTTCTTGAAATAATGTTTGAAACAATTTTTTTGATTTTTTCCAATTTTTTTGATTGATACAATACCTTATTCTTGGTGGATTTACTTCTCCATCTATTAATCCTGCTTCTTTTAATTCTTTTAAATGTTGTGAAATTGTTGATTGTGCCAAGGGTAATATATCTACCAAGTCACCTGTATAGCAACAACTTTGATTACTCAAATATTTTAAAATAATCAAGCGTGTAGGATGTCCTAATGCTTTAGAAAATCTCGCTAAATCTTCTGTTTCTTGGCTATATTTAATCTGTTGTAATGTTTTATTCATAGTTAATCGTAAATATACGATAAATAATTAAATTACAAAATACAAGTGTCAAATAACAAATGATGGACTTAAATTTAGATCCTTATTTAGCTAGAGAATATTGATTGTGATTTGGAGGTTGAAATTTTATTTTGCCACTTCTCCTCTATGAGGTTTTAAAGCATCTCGAAAAACAAATAGTTCATTTTCATTAACTATAATAAATGCCATACTATACATTTCTGAAATTTGGATTGAATTAATTTTATGAAAAATTAAATTTTCTTTTTCGGAAAATTCTTGTAAATGCACACAATGATGTTTTGCAATTTCTAATGCTTCTAGACCTCGAAAATCCCAAATTAACTTTATTTTTCTATTCAAAATATTGCTTTTAGCAAAGGTAATATTTTTCATTTTGGGTATCGTAATTTTTAAATAAAAATAATGTGCTTAATCATCCATTAAAAATATCTTTGAAGAATGAAATTTTCGAAGGTTACAAATTCTGGAGTACTCATTGCAATATTAGGAATTGTATTGTTTTCTGCCAAAGCAGTTATGGTTAAACTAGCATATCAATATCATGTTAGTTCAATACATTTATTATTGTTTAGAATGTTATTTTCTCTACCTTTTTATTTAATAATAGCAGTAATTTCAAAACCATTACAATCTAATAAAATTAAAAATAAAGATTATTTATGGATTGTTTTTTTCGGATTCATAGGGTATTATTTAGCAAGTTATTTTGATTTTTTAGGATTAAAGTATATTAAAGCTGGTTTGGAAAGAATTATCTTATTCATTTACCCTACGTTTGTAATTATACTTTCTAAAATTTTCTTTAAAAAGAATCTATCTAAAAATCAAATCATAGCAATATTAATAACTTATTTTGGAGTTGTAATTACTTTTCAAAACGAAATACAATTGAATAGTGACAATACCATATTGGGAATAATATTAATTTTATTGAGTGCATTTACTTATGCCTTATATTTGGTAGGTAGCGGGTGGTTAATTCCTAAGTTTGGTGTTAAATTATTCACTTCTTATGCAATGATTGTTTCTACAATATGTGTTGTAACTCACTATTTAATAGCAGATAGGAATAATATTTTTGAATATCCATATCAAGTATATGTTTTAGGGTTTTTAATGGCAATATTTTCAACTTTAATTCCATCATTTTTAGTATCTCTAGCTATAAAAAAGTTAGGAGCATCAAATTTTTCAATACTGGGAAGTATCGGTCCGATATCAACAATATTACTAGCCTACCTTTTTTTAGGAGAGCGCTTAACTTTTTGGCAAATTATAGGTTCAATAGTTGTAATTATAGGGATTACTTTTGTGGCTTTCACTAAAAAAGTAGGTGCTAAGAAAAAGTATTTATTTCCCTAAAAAATGAATACTTATAGGTTTTATTTTTTTGTCTTATCTCACTAAAAAATAATTAAATTTATTTGTGTGTAATTTTATAATTAAATTAGTATAAATTACCTTTGTATAAATTTCAAACATGTTTACTGAAAACAATTTTATTTTTAAAGGTTCTGAAATCAAAATTCCTGAAAAAGGAATATGTAACTGGAAAAGTCCGAGTAACATCGCTTTGGTAAAATATTGGGGGAAAAGTGAGCCTCAAATTCCTAAAAACACCTCGATTAGTTTTACTTTAAATAATTGCCATACAATTACAACTTTAAAATATTCAAAAAAAGAAGTTGCTAGCAATGACTTTAGTTTGAAAGTCATTTTTGAAGGATTAATAAAAGAAGACTTCAAACCAAAAATTGTAAAATTTTTTGAAAGAATTGAGAAATATGTTGCCTTTATTACTTTATTTGATTTTGTAATTAAAACAGAAAATTCTTTTCCACATAGTAGCGGAATTGCTTCTTCAGCAAGTGGCTTGAGTGCTTTGGCTTTATGCTTGATGAGTATTGAAAAGGAATTAAAACCAGAAATCACACAAGAATATTTATTAAAAAAAGCTTCTTTTTTAGCTCGATTAGGATCGGGAAGTGCAGCTAGAAGTATTGATGGTCCTTTGGTGGTTTGGGGAAATCACTCAAAAATTAATAATTCTTCTGATTTATATGGAACTTCTTTTCCGTATAAAATTCACCCAATTTTTGAAAATTATCAAGATACTATTTTATTGGTTGACAAAGGGAAAAAACAAGTATCGAGCACTATTGGTCATAATTTAATGCATAATCACTCTTTTGCTCAACAACGTTTTGACCAAGCGAATGAAAACATCTCTAAACTAAGTGAGGTTCTTCAGAATGGCGATTTAAAAGCCTTTATAAATTTAGTTGAAAGTGAAGCCTTAGCATTACATGCCATGATGATGACTTCAAATCCTTATTTCATTTTAATGAAACCCAATACCTTAAAAATTATTGAAAAAATATGGAAATTTAGAAGAGAATATAATTCTAATATTTGTTTTACTTTAGATGCTGGAGCAAATATTCATATACTTTTCCCTGAAAAGGAAAAAGAAAAGGTGAATCTATTTATAGGGGATCAATTAATTCAATACTGCCAAGATAATCAATATATTCAAGATCAAACAGGAACTGGTGCCAATCAATTATAAATGATTTATCTATTAAAAATACATAATTTTTTAGTTTAAATCCTAAATTATACAAGATTTTATACATCTTATCGTTTAATAAAAAAGCTATAAATTAATTTTCTATATATTTGTATAGAATTGTTATTGAAAAAAATGAAAGGACCTCTATTTTACGCTAAGATTTTACTATTTGGTGAATATGGTATTATAAAAGATTCTAAAGGATTGGCAATACCTTATAATTCTTATCAAGGTGCCTTAAAAATTTCTAATACTTTATCGGGAGAAGCAAAAATTTCTAATAAAAAGTTAAATGAATTCTATATTTATTTAAGCGATTTAAATTCTAAAAAAATTGAACTTCGGTTAGATGAATTGAAAAGTGATATTGAAAAAGGTATCTATTTTGATTCTAGTATTCCTCAAGGATATGGTGTTGGAAGTTCGGGAGCTTTAGTTGCTGCTATTTATGATAAATATGCTAATAATAAAATTACTGTTCTTGAAAATTTAACTCGTGATAAGTTGTTAAAACTCAAAACTATTTTTTCACAAATGGAATCTTATTTTCACGGAAGAAGTTCGGGATTAGATCCATTAAACTCATATTTAAGTATTCCAATATTAATCAAATCAAAAAATCATTTAGAAGCAACAGGTATTCCTTCACAAAAAGAGGGTAAAGGCGCTGTATTTTTATTAGACTCAGAAATGGTTGGAGAAACACAACCTATGGTTAATATTTTTATGAACAAAATGAAGAATGAAGGTTTTAGGCGAATGATTGATCAAGATTTTGCTCGTCATACCGATGCTTGTATTGATAATTTTTTATACGGTGATGTAAAAGCCTTATTAAAAAATACTAAACTTCTTTCTAAAGTAGTTATAAAACATTTTAAACCTATGATTCCTAATAATTTTCATCAACTTTGGAAAAATGGAATTGAGTCTAATGATTTTTATTTAAAACTCTGTGGATCAGGAGGTGGAGGTTATATTTTAGGTTTTACCAAAGATTTTGATAAAGCAAAAAAAGTGCTTTCTAATTATAATTTAGAGTTGGTTTATCGACTTTAACATCCATTATACTTTATGGATTTACTAAAAATATCTGAAAAAAATACACCTAAAAAACCAAAAAAATACTCTTATTTTTATAAGTTTTTAAGTATGCTTTCGGTGGTTCGGGGCTATAATATTATTATTGTTATAATTGCACAATACTTAACAGCAATTTTTGTTTTTTCTCCAGAAAAACCCTTAAAAGAAATAATTCTAAGTCTCGATTTATATTTTCTAGTTTTAGCTACTACTTGTTCTATTGCAGCGGGTTATATTATAAATAATTTTTATGATGTTAATAAAGATATAATTAATCGCCCACTTAAAAGTAAAATTGACAGTATCGTTGGACAAAAAACAAAATTATATATATATTTCTTACTTAATTTTGTTGGTGTTGGTTTTGCATTTTTAGTTTCTTGGAGAGCCGCTATATTCTTTTCTATTTATATATTTTTAATTTGGTTGTATTCTCATAAATTAAAAAAGTATCCTTTACCAAGGTTATTTTCTGCATCAATTTTAGCTATTATACCTTTATTTGCTATTTTTATTTATTATAAAAATTTTTCGTTTATTATTTTCACATATTCCGTATTTCTGTTTTTGATTTTAATGATAAGACAATTAATAAAAGATTTAGAAAGCATCAAAGGAGATCTTGCTCAAAATAATTTCTCTATACCTGTAAAATATGGAGAATACTTCACCAAATTACTAATTTCATTTTTAGTATTTTTCACTCTCAACCCCATTTACTTTTTATGGAGATATCCCGAAATTGGAGCAATGAAATACTATTTTTACTTTGTAGGAATTGCATTTGTGATTTTTTTCGTCTTACTTTGGAAAGCAAAAAATAAAAAAGACTACTTAATTTTACACAATATCACAAAAATTATAATTGTAGTAGGTGTTTTAAGTTTGATGTTAATTGACACATCTGTAATTATTCATAGAATTTTAAATGCTGATATTCAATCTAAATTTATATTTTAATATTGAATTGATTTTGTATTTTTGTAAAAAAAATAATGACTGCAAAAAATACATCGTCGAGAGGACGACAGAGCAACAAGGAAAGTTCAAGTAAAAAGAATACTAATTCCAAACCATCTCCGAGTAATTCTAAAGATAAAAATTTTAGAATCCACCCACACAAATTAAAAAATTATAAAGCAAAATCATCTACTTCAATATCAAAAGAAAGTGATGAAATTCGTCTAAATAAATATATTGCTAATTCGGGTATTTGCTCACGAAGAGAAGCCGATAAATATATCAAATCTGGAAGTGCTACTGTAAACGGAAAAGTAATTACCGAAATGGGGTTTAAAGTAAAACTTGATGATGAAGTAAGATTTGATGGTGCATTAATTTCTCCTGAAACCAAACGATATGTTTTATTAAATAAGCCTAAAAATTACATCACTACAATGGATGATGAAAGAGGTAGAAAAACTGTAATGGAATTGATTCAAACTGCTTCCAAAGAACGAATTTATCCCGTAGGGAGGTTAGACAGAGGTACAACTGGATTATTACTATTTACCAATGATGGAGAAATGGCAAAAAAATTGACACACCCAAAATACCAAGTAAAAAAGTTATACCAAGTTACTATAGATAAAAAATTATCTATGAGTGATTTACAAAAAATATCGGCAAATTTTGTACTAGAAGGAAAAATGGTATTTGTAGATAAAATATCATATATAGAGAATAAGCCCAAAACCGAAATTGGTATTGAAATTCACTCGGGAAGAAACCGAATTGTAAGACGTATTTTTGATCATTTTGGCTACAATGTAATAAAATTAGATAGAGTAATTTTTGCTGGACTCACAAAAAAGAATTTATCGCGTGGTGTATGGAGACACCTTACTCAACAAGAAATTAATAATTTGAAAATGATATAAATTTAAAAGGGGCTTTACTCAAAAGTAAAATCCCAATTACTCAAATAAATAAACTCAAAATTAATTACTTAATTAACAATTTTTTTGTGCTAGTACCAAGTTCAGACTTTATTTTAACCATATATAAAGATGATTGTAAATTCGATATATCAAAATTGCTATGACTGGTAAAATCACCCGTAAAACTTTTAACTTTTCTACCAAGTATATCATAAATTTCTACACTAATTGCAGCTTTATTCAACTTAAAAATACCATAGGCTGGGTTTGGGTATAAGGTGATGCTGTCTTCAATATCAATATTATCAACAGATAAAGTAACCTGACTACTGCCATACACTTTAAACTCACCGGGCAGTAAGCTTATCATATCATTGACATTAGTTACATTTATAGATACATTATTATTTAGTAGATCATACCAAGTTCCTGTTTGCTGAAATACAGGGTCTATGCTTTGTGTAGTCACTCCAAAATTACCTACGATAGTAATGTACTCAATGTTTGGGCTAACGGTATCATCTGTTAAATGAATTGTTTTTAAACCATTGGTGTTTGCAACATTCATCGTAAAATTATCAGTTCTAAAAATATTTTCTTGCTTTTTTAATTTTATCAGTTTTGTCCAAGCATTATATAAATCTTTTCTATCCAGTTCGTCAAAATAATTCCATAGAATAGGTTTGTTGCCTGTTCTTCCATTAAAATTAATATCAATATCATAGCCTAATTCGCCAAACTGCCAAAACATTTTTGGTCCAGGTACAGTAAAATAAAATGCACCCGCTAATTCCATTCTGTCTAAAGCAGTTGCAAGGTTTGTTACATCATAACTCTCATTGGAATTACCAAATTCTAAATTTTTATACATGAGGCGTTGCTCATCATGACTTTCCATATAACTTACATTTGCAGGAACTGACCAACTTCTGTTAAGATATGATATCCATGAAAAATCTGACTTTCCACTATCATGATAACCCATAGTTGCTTCATTATAATTAAAATTATGGTTACCCCAAACCATAATACCTTTACCTTCACCTAAACGATAATTTACCCACTCGGTTTCTTCAGCATTTGTACCTAAATGTTCAAAAATGATATAAAAATCAGGGTCAACAGCCCATTGGTAATCTGCATATTCTTTTAGCACAGCAACTCTATCTGCTTGAAAGGCATTTGTGCATGTTTCATCAGAAGGAGTACAATTTTGTGTAAACCCTTTGGTTAAATCCCATCTAAAACCATCAACTTTATATTCTTCAATCCAATATTGGACAGTTCTTTTTACGTAGTCTTTAGTGGCTTGTTGGCTGTGATTAAAATCATTAAATACATTATAAGAATGTGTAGGTGTAACATTAAAAAACGGACTATCATTACTTGCTTGTCCGCCATAACCACCATTATCTGTATTCCACAGTCTATAAAATGGATTCTGACCTGTTGCTTGATTATGAACGACATCTAAAATAACAGCAATACCTCTTGCATGGCATTCGTCAATAAATTGTTTAAGTGCTGTTGATGTACCGTAATATTTATCTAATGCCATATGAAATGAAGGGTTATATCCCCAAGATTCATTATTATCAAACTCACTTATTGGTAAGAACTCAATGGCGTTTATGCCTAAATCTTGTAAATAGTCTAATCTGGCTTTAACGGCATCAAAACTATGTAAGACATCAAAATCTCTGATTAGCAATTGATAAATTACTAAATCAGCTTTTGCTGGAGGTTGAAAATTCATTACCTGCCAATTATAAGGAGTATCACCTGTTCTCAATAATGTTACTGCATGATTTGTTTGTCCTGCTGGATATGCAGGCAAATTTGGATATGTAGTATTATCTATAAATTCATCATTGAATTCATCTAAAATGGTAGTTGAATATGGGTCTGCTATACGAATAGCTCCATCAACCAAATATTGATACATATGATTTGTTTGAGGTGTTAGACCAGTAAGCTCAATCCAAAATCTATCTTTAGCAGTATCTTTTTTAAGCAAATAATTATTATCAACTTGCCAGTTATTAAAATCGCCTATTAAATGAACAACATCTTTATTAGGCGCGTATAAAACCAGTATAGCTTTGGTGTTATCATTTATATCTAAATTTATACCGTCTTTCATTCCTACAGGTACAGCTTCTTCAGTAATATTTACAATGGCTTGAAAAGTTTCGTTTTGTGTAGTACTATTATTAGTAGCTTCTAAAATATAACTTGTGTTTTGTGTTACTGTATGGTTAAAACTATAAGATGTTGTATTAGTTGAAGTATTTATTGTTGTACCATTAGCTTTTAATACAAAATCGGCAGTTAATGTAGCCGTTGCAGTAATTGATAATGATTCTCCGGAATTTAACAATGTAATATTTTGAGTTGGTGAAGTTAGTGTTAATTGAAAAGCGCCTACATTAAAAAAGAAGTCATTACAACCATTATTTTTAAATTCTTGTGAGCCATTTTTGTTTCTAAATACCATTCCCATTTTAGTGGCATTAGCTGCTTGAGTTGCGTTTAAACCGTAATAGATTTCCGGTGTAATAGTAATGCTCCAAGTACCATCATTATTATTTGTCATTTCTCCAACTCCATCATCTATACCCCAATTACCTACAACATTAAATCCCCAAGCATTAGAGTCGTCACCTATACCAGAGTGCAAATATACTTTAGCAGGGCTACTAAAACTATTACAATCAGTAGCTGTACTATTGGTATCAATAGTTATTGTTATAGATTGATTTACATTAAAAGGTGTGGGTGAAATAGTTACTTGACTATTTGCAATATAAGCCGTTAAAAGTAGTAATGGGAGTAGAATTTTTTTCATAATCATGAAATTAATTTAAGAAATAAAAGGCTGTTTATTATGATACAAACAGCCTTTTGAAGAAATTATTAGGTTAATTAACCTTAATTGTTCCATCATTAAAGTTAACTATAATTGTATAAGTTCCTGCATCGGCAACCTTTACATTTTGTTCTGAGCTTTGTTCTAGCACACTTTTATAGATGTTACTTTCGCCCCAATCATTACCCCAATCACCAGCAATGGGAACAAATTTAAATTCATCATTTGCACTCAATACCTGATTAATTTCAAATATACCAGTTGAGGTTTCGGTAAATTGAGGGTTGCTCGTATCATTACTCCATCCATTAAAAGCACCCACTAAATATAGGTTTGAAGGTGTTTCAGATACCCCTGAAACAGAATATGTTAGAGTATTGAAGTCAACAGCAACAACATATTTACCGGCTGCAAATCCACTAAGATTTTGTTCACCATCCTGAATAATATTTCTTGAATTGTCAGGATCTTCACCCCAATCGCCATCCCAACCAGTATTTTGTGGTAAGAATTTAAATTCAGCTCCATCAGGTAAATCAATAATAGTAGAAAATACTCCAAGACTTGCTTCTCCCATAGAAAGTGACGTTCCAGGATCCCATCCTGTTAAAGAACCTACTAAAAATAAGTTATCAATAGAAGAGAGTTTGTAAGTTAATGTATTATAATCAACAGTAATTAAATATTTACCTGCTGAATAACCGCTAACATTTTGCTCTCCATCCTGAATAATACTTCCAGAGTTATTAGGGTCTTCACCCCAATCACCATCCCATCCTGTATTTTGTGGAAGGAATTTGAATTCAGCTCCATCTGGTAAATCAGCAACTATAGTAAATACATTTTCTGCACTATTAAAAAATGGCCAAGAAGTTACTGGATCCCAACCTGTTAAAGAACCTACCAAGAATAATTCTTCAGGGGCAAGTAATTCTTTAATAACAAAAGTAAATGTATTTAAATCAACGGTAATGGTATATTTACCAGCTGGATAACCACTAAAGTTTTGTTCACCATCCTTAATAAGGTTTCCTGCATTATTAGGGTCTTCACCTAAATCCCCTTCAAAATCAATATTTGTTGGTAAAAACTTAAATTCATCTCCATCAACAAGATCAACAGTTATTTCAAATAAATTTAAATCCAAACGAGTCATTGGAAGAGCTTCTGCAGGTATCCATTGAGGATCAGTAATAGAACCTACTAAGAATAGCTCCTCAAATTCTACAGTAAAAGGTGTAAACAAAACTGTAATAGCTTTTGTTACCTCACTACTACTAGAAACTTTAATTTCCATTTTATTGGCTTCATCAGCATTGATACTCATTACATCCAATAAAAACGTATTTAGTTCATCAACTGTCATACTAAAACTATTACTATCCGAAGTTCCTAAAAGAAATGGTGTTTCAAATTCAGTACCTGCTTCGGCAATTTCAATGTTATATGTAGAACCTTCTTTCCCACTAATCACACTCCAAGAAATAAACAATGCTATATTAGATAGGTTTGTGTCATCTAAAACTACTGTTGATCCGTTAGTGGGAGTAATAATTTCAAAAGTTTCTTCCTTTGGTAACAACTCAAAATGTTCTTTATCATCGCAAGAGGACAGACCTATTGCAACAATAAAGAGAACAAATATTTTATATTTTTTTTTCATAATGTTATTTTAATTAATTTTTAACTAATGAATACGTATATGCTCTTGGATTACTCAAATCTAGAACTACATTATAATTTCCCGCAGGTAAATCAAAAGTCAAATCACCTCCGCCTTGTAAAAAACCATCATCATCAACAGTACCGAAATCAAACTCTCCCCATTCATTATTTCCTCTAAATTTAAATGGTCCTGGAGTTAAATCTATATCTACTGAAAGAGTTCTTGTTGCGGTGTCATATATGAAATCAGTATCACTATCCCAACCTGTAGGGGTTGCAGCACCAATAATCCCCCAACTTACAACTTTTGTTGAGTAAGTAAGTTCACTTGTGTCTGCATTTACTAAATAATAACCATCGGCATCAACTTTACAGTTTACTTCATCATCTTAAACGAGTTTACCTGTAAAACTTCCATCGTAACCCCAATCTGT